>NZ_KQ961767.1:0-6317 GCF_001563605.1 Corynebacterium sp. CMW7794 | reverse complement strand
TCTACTCAAACGGAACAAAACCTGGGGCACTTCATTTGTCACGCGCAGTGGTCTTGACCCTGCGCTTCTTTTTTGAAATCCGAACAGGTTCTGGGCCCGCATCAAACTAGCCACTCTCTTGCGATTGATGCGCTTAGCCGGAGGTGTAGTGCCGTTGTCGCGCTTGCGGTCGTTGAGTTCAGCAGTGATGCGACGAGCGCCCCAGATGCCGTTTTCAGCGTCGAAAATGGCCTGGATCTCCGCGGCCACCACAGCGTCATCTACAAGGCGCGCACGGCGCCGTGGAGCCGAGTTCTTCCACTTGTAATACGAAGACCGATTTAGCCCCAGGACTGTGCACATCCGCTTGACCGAGTAGTCGGCGAGATTGTCGTCAACGAACTGGAAGCGGATCACCAGGTCGTCTCGTCCGCAAAATACTTCGCGGCCTTACGCAGAATATCGCGCTCTTCACGAAGCCTTTTGTTTTCGCGTTCTAGCTGGCGGATTCTTTCCGCATCAGCAAGCTTTTCTACGGGTGACGCTGCATCTTCATCCTTGGCGACGTTAGTGCCGAATTGCTTGTACCAGTATCCCAAAGTCGAGCGATTGATTCCGAGTTCTTCTGCGACCTTGCGCATTGAGGTATCCGGGTTCGACTCGAACATCGCGACGGCGTCGCGTTTGAACTGTTCCGTGTAAACCTTGCGGGGCATGGTGGTAGATTACCTTCCTTCCCAACCACACTGGCTGGAATCAGAGGTGTCTACCTAACGGGGGTCAGGTCCCCTGTCGATGCCTTTTCATTGTGGGATGACGGTCGCCCCTACATCTTTACTGCGCGTCGCCGTAGCCCCGAAGGCGAAAGGTTCACGCTGGCTCACGAGCTCGGCCGCCTCGTTATGCACCCCAACGATCCCACGACGCCTGAGGCTGAATCCGAGGCCGATGCCTTTGCCGCAGAATTCCTCATTCCGCACACGGCGTGCTTCGAATATCTTCCCTACAACCCATCGTTGGAGAGGCTGCTCGAGTTCAAAACCGCCTTTCGCGTCTCAGCCATCGCAGCCGCACGGCGCGTGCACGAAGTCGGTCGTTGCTCAGACTGGCACTACACGGAGCTCAATCGCATTCTCACGCTGCGCGGATTCCGCTCCGCTGAACCTGGCGGTCGTACCTTTTACGAACGCTCGCGCGTCTTTGACACGATCGCAGGCAACGATAAGTATTCGCTTCACGATATGGCGACTGAGCTTGGCCTTCCCACCGAATTGGCCCGCAGTTTCGCGCTCCAAATACGCCTTTCGGTGGTCTAGTCTCGCACCTCGTCGCGTCACAGTACAGTATCCAGCATGACCACACCACCGCCTGCACCGGATGTACGCCAGTTCCTCAACGACGAATCCCCCGTCGACCTCATCGAGTTTCTCAATGGACTCTTCTACGTCGAGCGCGTCGCTCGCGAGGAGGGCATAGATGAAGGCACGCCCGTCGGCACGACATACTTCGAGGAGCTCTGGGGCGAGGATTCTCCGGAGTCCACCATGGCGCTGGCCGTGGCGGCAGTTCTAGATCCCAACGACGAGCGTAAGTCGCGAACGCAGGAAATACTCGCCTCCCGCGAGCACGAACTTCCGGCGTGGGCCGAAGGCCTCACCCAGGCGAGCATCGGCGAAGTCATCGAGTCCACGCAGTACGCCGGCGACATCGTCTACTACGCACTCGAGCTCGCCATCCCTGGCTCGGAGCCGGTGGCCGTGAACGTCTCGATCGACCTCACGGAGACCAACGGCGCCATCTACGACTGTTTCGCGACGGCACTCCCGCTCGACGCCGTCCGCGACGTCATGCGCCGCAATGAGGATCAGGAACGCACCATGACGGTCCCAGTAGCGGGTCTGAAGAAGGTGCTCAGCAACGCACTCTACCTCGACGAAATCACCATCCCCTCCCATGAGAACGAGTCGTGGCCGCTCAACCGCCCGCTGCTCACCTGGGTCATCTCGCTACTGCCCGACAATGAAGCACCAGCGAACGGGCAGACTTTCGCCGCAGCCCGCGCCCGTCAAGAAAACGATGACTTCAGCGACCGTGACAAGGTCCTCAAGGAGTTCCTCAAGGCCGAAAAGCTCACCGGCGATGATCGCGATGCCGCCGAGCAACTCTTCGAGATCGCCTCCAACTACACCATGGCCGACCTGCTTCATTGGTCCCCGCTGCGCATCGAGATCGTCCTCGACACCATCGCCCGCAAGGTGATCGCTGCGCAGGACTACCTGGAGGCCTTCCCACTCGTTCTGGAACGCCTCCTTGTGTGGTCGAAGAAGCAGATCAAGCGCCCCGCCGATCTCCACACGCGCCTCATGGAGGAGCTCGAGGAGCAGCACAAGAACTTCGCCAAAGAAGTCACGGAGGAACCGGAGTACGCCGAGGGGACGATAGGCGCTCTGCTGCAGAAGGGACGCCCACGCCTCGACGAGTCGCCGCTCCCTCTCGAGGCGCTCAACACCGAGGACCTCTCCCCGGAACTCGTCGACCGAGTCAAGGCGACCGGCAAACAGATTCTTCGATGGTTCCGCACCCATCAGACCGCCGATGTGGAAATCCTTACGGCCACCCGTCGTCTTCTCCACGATGTCGCCGTCGTGCGTCCCGACCTCATCTCCGATCCCCGGTACACACCCGCCCAACTCGGTGCCCTCATCGTGCTCGTGACCTATGACAACTCGCTCGTGCTCATCGACGAGGATTCGGTCCTGCGCGGGTTTGATCTCGCAGAACCTATCGACGAGGAGGTGGAGGACTTCTTCGAGGCTCTCGACGATATCGACGAGGAACTGGCTCGCCCCGCGGGTTATTTCCTCACCTCCGAGATGCGCAGGCGGTGGAACGTGGTCTATAAGACCACGTAAGCCTCACACGCGCCGAAGTAGGATCGACAGTAGAGACCCGAGCTCCCTGAAAGGCGGCAATCATGGCTTCGCCATGGTGACGTGCCACCTGGCGCACCTGCTACCCCGCCCTCTTTGCGGTCGGCCTCGGCTGCGCGTGCGCTGTCCTCGTGACGCTGTCTATTCCGGTGGGACTCCTCCTTGATTTCAGCGAAGCGGGGTGCATCTGGCTCCACGCCGCCTTCGTGTCTAGCGCGTCCTCCAGGTCGGCGTGCCCATAATCGTGCTCACCGCCCGCACCAATATCGAAGCCCGCGTCAAGGCCTTGGAGGGCGGCGCGGACGACTACGTGCCCAAGCCTTTCCAGTTCGCCGAGCTCTTAGCCCGCGTGCGCCTGCGGCTTGCCCCACGCGCCCCGGCGGCTGAGACGAGTTCAGCTCCCGAAACTTTCACCATCACGCACGAGGACGTGAGCCTCGACCTGCGCACCCAACGCGTGGAGGTCGCCGGCACGTCCAAAGACCTCTCCCGCCGCGAGTTCGGCCTGCTCGAGACCTTCCTGCGCCACCCCGGCCAGATTCTCTCGCGCGCGCAGCTGCTCTCCATGGTCTGGGAGATGGACTTCGATCCTGGTTCCAACGTCGTGGACGTCTATATCCGGACGCTGCGCAAGAAAATCGGCCCCGAGCGCATCGAGACCGTCCGCGGCTCCGGCTACCGCCTCGTCTAGTCTGCACAACCCCGTTGCGCATTCACGAAAAACACCGGAGAACATCAACGACCCCACCTCCCATATGACCATGGGAAGGTGAGGTCGCCGCATTCAAGCGTTAGCGCTCGTTGTGGTCATGCCAGAACTGCACGATGATCCAGTCGCCCTTGTTCGGGCCCGCGGTGTACTTCGCGAAGCCATGGCCCACGGCAACGGAGGTCGTGTAGTACATGCCCTCGCGGTGACCATCCTTCGAGCGCTTCCAGACATCGATGGCCGCGGTCGGGTCGCCGGCGATCGCGATGTGCTCGTGCGGGCAATCCGTGTAGGTCCAGCACTTCAGGGTGCTGTGGTTGAACGTGCCCTGCGCGGCCTCGTGCTCGGCCCACTTCTGCGCGATGGCGTTGAGCTCCGCAGACTCAGACACGGGTGCAACCCCCTGCGAGGCACGGAACTCGTTGAGCTGCCGCATAAGCGACGCACGCACCTGCTCCGGCGTGCGCTCCACCGGCTTCGGTGCCGGCTGCGGTGCCGGCTGCGGTGCCGGCTGGGAATTGGTCCCGCCCGACTGCGCGGTGCCATTGCCACTGATGCTCGAGGAAGCAGTATCGCCCTGGACCGCGCCGATGATGGCGCCGATAATCGAAATCACCGTAACGATAAGGCCGATGATTTTGTTGATGTCAATATTCATATTGACGTTCATAAAAACTCACTCCTGAAGAGACGATGAAGGAAATAGGGGTGCTGAGCAGACTGAGAAAGAAAAGCCTTAACGAGCACTCAGTTTAGTTTAAGGATTATGACAGGCGCCATTCGTGCCCCTTATCGGGGCCACGGGCGGCGGTCATCCTGGACCGTCACGCAGAAGTGCCTGTACGTTGACCCGCAGCTCCTCCGCGCCGAGGACGCTGCGCAGACGCTCCGGCTCATTCGGGGCGGTGCGCACCCGCACCGCCGCAGCCATAATCTGCTCGCGGATGCGCTCCGCCATGCGCGGGTCCTGTGCGAAGGCCTCCTGCAACGGGCTTCCGATGCCCTGGGTGACCGCCGCGTAGTCCCACTCCAGCAAGAGCGCATCAAGGTCCGCCGCGGATTCCACGCCCAGCGCGACAATCTCCGCGTCGAGCTCGTCCTGTACTGCGCCCTTGCCGGTGTCTTTCCACGCGCGGTAGATGAGCACCCCGGCGTAGCCCACACCGACCACGGCCACGGCCAAACCCGCGACCCACAGCGCAATGGCAAGCGCCCATACTGCAATGGCGATGAGAAAGACGAAGGCGATAATCCCGCCGCAGCCGCTACTCTTCGAGTTCATTAGCTGCCCTCCCTCAGGGATTGCATCCACTCGGCCGCGCCCTGCATGATGGTGATACCGACGAGCACGGCCACCGCGGCGAGCACGAGTGCCGCCACCGTAATGATGACGGCGGTGCCCACGCTCTTGCCTCGGTCCACGCGATACTCCGCGACGGCATCGAGCGTCGCCTCACGAAATTCGGCCAAGATGACCGGCCCCTGAATCTGCGCGCGCAACCACCGCAGCTTCGCCACATCAGCAACTGTGAGTGGCTGTGTCGCCGGTGCGGACGGCACCGCAGGCTGCTCCGCATGGTGCGCCACGAGCTGCTCTGTGGGCTGCCCGGGGAGCTGCTCAGCAGCAACTGGGTCGTACTTCTTATTCATGTTCCCTACCGTAGAGCCCACCCCCAACACGACCCCGCGACCGGACACTGGGCTTCGAACGGTTGTTTCTCTTTCCCGCTTCAAGACGTGAAAGAACCCCGCGTGGCGACAGTTCAATGAATGAGCCTCAGCGGGGTTCGTGCGACAAGAAACGCCGCAGCAGCGGCCTTACTGACCGAAGGAGCTATTGACGTTATCCTCGACGCACTTTTGCTGCTCGGCCGGATCCGTGATGTTCATGCACTCTTCCAGGTTCGCGCTGTCGAAGATACCCATGACAGCAACTGCGAGGACAACAAAGAACAGCAGCGACAGGACGGAGAGCACCAGACCCGTAACAGACATCCACGTGCGGCGTGCTTCCTTGGGCAGCTTGCGCGCCATGACGAGCGCGACGATGGCCAAGATGATGCCGATCGGGCCCAATACGACGGGCGGAATGATGAACAGGCACGACAGCAGCGCGATAATACCCACGCCAAGTGCCCACGGCGCAAGCTTCGACTTCTGTGCCGCAGCCGCGCCCCAGTCACCAGCACCCTGGTAACCCTGGCCGTAGCCCGGAGTACCTGTGGCACCAGGCGTGCCTGCTGCGCCGTAGCCCGTGTAGCCAGCACCCGCACCAGTGCCATAGTCAGCGCCTGCACCGGCACCTGCACCATAAGCAGTGCTGCCCGTGCCTTCAGCCGGATTCGAGGTACCCGTCGGGTTCGCGTCGCTCGAGCCGTAATTGGGCAGACCCTGGCCAGCACCGGCACCGGGGTTCGTGGAACCGTTCGAGGACGTCGCACCGTTCGCGGCACCATCGCCAGCACCATTCGCGCCGAACCCGCTGTTCGATGCGGAGTCGCCGTAAGGATTATTCGGGGTGGTCATCGTCGAGCCTTTCTCATGGTCGCTATCACTAATTCAGTGTCCCCACCCTACTGGTAGTCAGTGTCAGTGTGTCGGGGACTACCCCCACGTGATGGTGACACAAGCTCACAAAAGGGGCACACCCGATAAATACTCACCCCTGAAGCGTCCTGGGTTTAGTTCCGCTTCTTTTA
>NZ_KQ961766.1:0-653 GCF_001563605.1 Corynebacterium sp. CMW7794 | reverse complement strand
CAACCTGGGGGCTCATCCCCGCTCACGCGGGGAGCACTCCTTGTGCTTAGTTTCGCTCGGCTGTGCCTAGGGCTCATCCCCGCTCACGCGGGGAGCACCAAATAATATTCTGGGGATGACATCTCTAGTAGGGCTCATCCCCGCTCACGCGGGGAGCACCGGTAGATAATGCAACCTGGGTCGCAAAGAATGGGCTCATCCCCGCTCACGCGGGGAGCACAGATGAACATTTGGCTGATTCCTTTCAGCTGAGGGCTCATCCCCGCTCACGCGGGGAGCACTCCGATGTTCCTGCTGCACTCTGGCCCGGTAAGGGCTCATCCCCGCTCACGCGGGGAGCACCGCATGTGATCGCCGGTTCCCGCGACCGGATTGGGCTCATCCCCGCTCACGCGGGGAGCACCGCCGTGTGACAGGCTTTCTCACGCCTTTGATAGGCTCATCCCCGCTCACGCGGGGAGCACCGAGTTCGTCAACCGGGGTAGTGAGGTTGTCGGGGCTCATCCCCGCTCACGCGGGGAGCACCACCACGGGGCGCACGAGCTCCGAGCAGACCGGGGCTCATCCCCGCTCACGCGGGGAGCACGGCGGGGGTGTCCCAGATGTGCTGAGCGAGTCCGGCTCATCCCCGCTCACGCGGGGAGCACTGAACT
>NZ_KQ961765.1:0-27293 GCF_001563605.1 Corynebacterium sp. CMW7794 | reverse complement strand
ACCGAAAGACAAAAAGTGTCTTTCGGCCCTCGCTTCTTTTACGCGTTTTACAGGGACGCCGCACACCCTCTTCACATGACAAGCCCGTCTAGGCGCCGGCGTGTCATTGGTGAAACATGAACGAGTCACAACACTCTCTTCGGTTTGTAGACGACTCATTCACACTTCAACGCACGTAGCGGGTAAGTCGCACCGGCCCGGCGGCAGTCCTTGGTAATGTTCTAGCGCTCCATGCGTTAAAGGAGGGCCGTGGCTCGGATTGTTTTGGTTTCGTACTTGTGACGTAATTGCTCTCGGAGTAACCGCTCGCCATTTCGATCCGAGGGATGGTTGATGTACTCAAGTTCGCCAATTTCAGGCGACGGGAGCTCATTGAAATACTGCCGTTTCTTTAGCTGGTTCCCGCGGTGGCCGCTAGGGTTTTGTTCCCGTAGCGGGTAGTATGGCTGGGTATTTGATTGATTCATCGAACTGGAAAGTGCAAGGCTATATGTCTGACTCCAACAGCTACGGGCGCCGCGATGGCGATCGCCGTGGCGGTAAGCCACAGGGGAAGTTTTCTGGCCGTAATGGCCGTCGCGACGAGGGTCGCGGGCGTTCGTCGTTCGGCTCCGGGCGCGATGATGACAACCGTCGTGACCGCCGTGAGGACGGCGAGCGCCGCGGATACCGTGGCGATCGTAATGAGCGCCGTGATGACCGTCGCGGCGGCCGTAACGATCACCGTGACGACCGACGTGGTGGTCGCAACGACCACCGCGGTAATGGCCGTCGTGACGACCGCCGTGGAGGTGGCCGTCGCGATGACCGCCGTGATGAGAAGAAGCGGAGTCACTCGCCGCAGCGTTCGGGCTTCCGTGAGGAACGCATCAATCGTCGCCAGAACGACCCGGATGTCCCGTCCGATATCGATATGAACGAGCTTGATCCTTCGGTGCTTCAGGACCTGAAGTCGTTGTCGAAGGATAATGCTGAGGCGACTGCTAAGCATATGATTATGGCTGCGATGCTCATGCAGGACGACCCGGAGCTCGCATTGCGCCATGCACGTGCGGCAAAGGATCGCGCGGGTCGTGTGTCCGTGGCACGCGAGATCAATGGCGTTGCTGCCTACCACGCAGGTGAGTGGAAAGAGGCTCTGGCGGAACTGCGTGCGGCACGCCGTATTTCCGGCGGCCCGGGCATGCTTGCTGTCATGGCGGACTGCGAGCGTGGGCTCGGCCGACCGCAGAAAGCTATTGAGCTTGGCCGCAGTGAAGAAGCCAAGATGCTCGATCGCGATGGCGAGATTGAGCTCGCTATTGTCGTTGCTGGTGCACGCCTTGATATGGGGCAGGCGGAAGCAGCCGTGGTCACTATCCAGCGCGCACGCCCGGATAAGGCGGCACGCGGCGGGAGCGCTGCTCGTTTGAGCTACGCATACGCCAACGCACTGCTGGAGGCTGGTCGTACGGACGAAGCTAAGGAATGGTTCAAGCACACTGTCGCGATCGACGAGGACGAAGCGACTGACGCCGCTGGTCGTCTCAAGGAACTGTAATGAGTCTATTGACCACGCATGATGCCTTGTTGCTCGACTTAGACGGGACAGTCTGGGAGGGCGGCGTCGCTCTTCCCGGTGTCGCTGACGTGCTTAACGCCTGTGGCGTCAAAGCCATTTACGTGACTAATAACGCGTCGCGTGCGCCTGAAGAGGTGGCGTCGATGTTGCGCGCTATAGATATCCCGGCCGATCCAGAGCATGTTCTTACCTCTGCGCAGGCGGCAGTCTCCCTCGCCTCACAGCACATCAAGGCAGGCTCCAAGGTGTTGGTGGTCGCTGCGGACTCGTATAAGAAGCTTGCGCGCGACGCAGGTTTTGAGGTCGTTTCTTCGGCAGACGACAAGCCGGTGGCGGTTCTCGAAGGCATGAGCAAGGACCTTGGGTGGCGCGAACTGTCTGAGGCGGCGCTGGCTATCCGTGCGGGCGCGCAGTTCTTTGCATCCAACCTAGACACCTCGTTGCCTACGGAGCGCGGTCTTGCAGTGGGCAACGGTGCACTCGTCGCGGCTATTACGACGTCGACGGGCGTGGAGCCGCTGTCTGCGGGCAAGCCCGGCCCTGAGATGTTCATTCAGGCCGCTAAGATGATGGGCTCCTCGAAGCCTTTGGCTGTCGGTGACCGTCTCGACACGGATATCTTGGGCGGCAATACCGCTGCGATGGACACCTTCCACGTGCTTACCGGAGTGAGCGGCCCGATGGCTCTTATCGAGGCACCGGAGAAGCACCGTCCCGATTACATTGGCGCGACACTGGCAGATCTGGGTCTCAAGCGGGCAGAAGCACGTCCGGGTGCGCAGGGTGGTTTCACGGCCCGCGTCGATGGTTATGATGTCCTGCTTGAGCATGGAGATGAGGGCGCTACACCGACGCAGGCGCTGCGTACCGTGCTCGAGGTCGTCTGGGCGCTGCCCAAGCCGCCACGCTACATCCAACCGCGTTCTGAGGCAGCGGAGCGTGCGGTCAAGGCGTGGTGGTGATGCCTGCACCAACTCCAGGGTCCATGCCTGGTCATCGGCCCGCCCCGAAGCCGCATGATCCGCACTCGGTGGTGAGTCCTGAGTCCGTCGACACGCGTGTCGGTGATATCTTGGGCGAACCGGCAGCGGATCTGCGCGAAGAATTTGAACAGCTTGATCGCGCGCACACGGTGCTGCGTGACGTACTTCAGGAGAACTAATGGCCCTCAAACGCCACCGTCTCGACGCAGAGCTCGTGCGCCGCAAGATTGCGCGTTCACGTGAACAAGCCGTCGACTGGATTAAGGCTGGTCGCGTCTACGTCGGGGGCTTCCAAGCCAAGAAACCAGCGACCATCGTCGAGCCTGAAGTCTCCATTCGCGTTGAGAAGGCCGAGGAAGACGATTGGGCATCGCGCGGCGCACACAAGCTGTTGGGCGCGCTGGAGGCGTTCGATGTCTCGGTTGACGGGCTGCGGGTGCTCGATGCAGGGGCATCGACAGGCGGTTTTACGGACGTGCTCCTGCGCCATGGCGCGCGGGAGGTGCTTGCCGTTGATGTGGGCTATGGACAGCTACTGTGGCGTCTGCAGAACGACGAGCGCGTCATGGTTCTCGACCGGACGAATATTCGTAACCTCACGCTTGAGGTCACGGAAGGGCCATGCGACGCGATGGTGGGCGACCTATCGTTTATCTCGCTCAAGTTGGTTCTGCCCGCCATTGTGGAGTGCTTGAACGATGGGGCATTCTTGCTCCCGATGGTCAAGCCGCAGTTCGAGGTGGGAAAGGACCGCTTGGGGCACGGTGGCGTGGTGCGATCGCCGGAGCTACGGGCAGAGGTCACGGAAGAAATCGCTGCCTTTGCCCGGACCCTCGGACTAAGCTGCAAAGCAGTGGCTGCGTCACCGCTACCGGGTCCGAGCGGAAACGTTGAGTATTTCCTCTGGCTGGTCAAAGACGGTGGAACGACGCATCCAGATGCCGAGGCTTTGCACGACATGGTTGTGCGGGCCATTGAGGAAGGACCCCAGTAATGACCGCAACGGCGGACCGCACGCAGGACGCGCAGCGGACGATTTTGCTTGTGCCGCACACCGGGCGCGAAGACAATGTCGCCTCCATGCGTCGCGCTGCGGAATTGTTGCGCGACGCGGGGATTACGGTGCGCGTGTGCGCGACGCCGGCACCGGGCGTCGATCTGTCGGGACTGGATCTCGTTCCGCACGAGCCGGCCTCGGCCGAAGGGTGTGAGATGGTGCTCGTCTTGGGCGGTGATGGCACCTTCCTGCGCGCCGCAGACTTGGCGCATGCGGTGGACATCCCGGTTCTGGGCATCAACTTGGGCCACGTGGGCTTCCTCGCTGAGTGGGAGGCGGAGTCCCTGGAACAGGCCATCGAGCGGGTGATCTCGCGAACCTACCGCATTGAGGATCGTATGACGCTCGACGTTGTCGTCTATGACCGCGCCGGCAAAGAGATCGGACGCTCGTGGGCGCTCAACGAAGCCAGCGTGGAAAGCCTCGACCATTCGGGAGTGCTGGACGCCGTGCTGGAAATTGACGCCCGCCCGGTGTCGTCCTTTGGGTGCGATGGTGTGCTTATCTCGAGTCCCACGGGGTCTACGGCGTATGCCTTCTCCGCTGGTGGACCAGTGTTGTGGCCGGAGCTCGACGCCATTCTCGTGGTACCCAACAACGCGCATGCCTTGTTTACCAAGCCTTTGGTGGTCTCGCCGCAGTCGCGAGTTGCCGTGGAATCCGAGTCGTCGACGTCCGAGGCACAGGTGAGCATGGATGGCTTTCGGCGGTTGGATATGCCTGCCGGCGCGCGCGTGGAGGCCGTGAAGGGTGAGCGCCCCGTGCGCTGGGTGCGTCTCGACAATCAACCCTTTACGGATCGTCTGGTGAGCAAGCTCCGGCTGCCTGTGGCGGGGTGGCGCGGCCCGCAGCGCGGCGGCGACGACTACTCGGTCTAACTCGTTGCCGGACGTGGGCGCGGACGTGTGGACGCTTCGAACACAAATACGATAGACTACGGGGCATGCTAGCAGACATCACGATCGAGAACCTGGGCGTTATCGAACGCGCCAGCGCGGAGTTGTCCTCGGGATTGACCGTGCTTACCGGTGAGACCGGTGCAGGTAAGACGATGGTGGTCACTGGTTTGCGCCTGCTTGCGGGCGGACGTGCAGATTCCACGCGTGTGCGCCAGGGGTCGAAGAAGGCCTCGGTGGAAGGCACATTTGCCGTGGATACGGCGGCGCCGGATATTGCGCAGGCGGCCGCGACGGTCGTGGAGGACGCGGGCGGCTCGCCGGATGAGAACGGCGAGTTTATCGTGGCGCGTACGGTCTCGGCTGCGGGGCGTTCGAAGGCGTACCTGGGCGGACGTTCAGTGCCGGCGGCGACGTTGGGGGAATTCTCGTCGCTCGTGCTTACGGTCCATGGGCAAAACGATCAGCTGCGGTTGCTCGCGCCAGAACAGCAGCTCGGAGCCGTGGATCGGTCGGATCCGGCGGTCGCGCCGCTGCGCGAGGCCTACGCAGAGTCATTCCGTACGTGGCGTGCGTTGGCCAAGGACTATAAGACGCGCACGGAGTCGCGGCGCGAGCTGGCACAGGAAGTGGACCGGCTTCAGTTCGCGGTCGATGAGATCGATGGCATGCACCCGCAGTCGGGTGAGGACGTGGATTTGGTCGAGCGCATTCGCAAGCTCCAGGACGTTGATGGTCTGCGCGAGGCGGCCACGGTCGCGTTGGGGAGCATCGACGGGCAAGAGGGCTTCGAGGAAGATGCGGCCTCGTCCTTGTTGGGGCAGGCGCAGGCGCAACTGTCGGGCGTGGAGGATAAGCAGCTCAAGGCGTTGGGGGAGCAGCTGGCGGAAATCACGTCGCGCTTGGGCGACATCGCCGGTGAGCTTGGCGCGTACCTGGCAGATTTGCCTGCGGATCCGGAGGAACTGGAGAGGTCGCTTACGCGGCAGCAAGAGCTGAAGACACTCACCCGGAAGTACGCGCCGGATATCGACGGCGTGCTTGCGTGGCGGGATCACGCGAACGAGCGGTTGGCGTCTATTGACACGTCCACGGAGGCGCTGGAAGAGCTGGCCAAGCAGGTCAAAGCGGCGGAGTCTGAGATGATCGCGCACGCGGCGACACTGACGGCGGCGCGTGAGGACGCGGCGCGGCGCCTGGGGGATGCCGTGACGGCGGAGCTCAAGGGGCTGGCCATGGCGTCCTCGGAGTTCACGGTCGCGGTGAAGGACGCCCGGTATTCGAGGACGGGCGCGAACGAGGTGGAGCTGCAGCTCAATGGCCGGCCGCTGGCGGCGACGGCATCGGGAGGCGAGCTCTCGCGCGTCATGCTGGCGCTCGAGGTCGTGCTTTCGGCGAATACGGAGGGCACGACCATGGTCTTCGACGAGGTCGACGCTGGCGTGGGTGGCCGCGCCGCGGTGGAGATTGGACGCCGCCTGGCGCGGTTAGCGACGCGCAATCAGGTCATCGTGGTGACGCACCTGCCGCAGGTGGCGGCGTATGCGACTACGCACCTCCACGTGGCGAAGGATATGTATACCTCGGGCGTGAGCACGCTCAGCGAGAGGGAACGCGTAGAGGAGCTGGCGCGCATGCTCGCGGGACTCGACGGCACGGAGACGGGGCGTGCGCACGCGCAGGAGCTCTTTGACCGCGCACAGGCGGAAGTCGCGGAGTTCCGGCAGGAGAAAGCGAATAAATAGGCCCGAGCCGGGGATGCTGCCGCGCGCCTCCCACGCTGGGAGGCCTAGAAGTGGGACAATCGCGCGCATGAGTTTGTTTTCTCGCACTACCGACGCACCCGGTGTCACTGGCACCCTGCGCGATTGCACGCCCGGCGGCAAAGGACTGAAGAAGTTCGGCGCGGGGGACTTCGCCGTGGTCGACGCCGCGAATATCTCTCGTCAGGAAGCCCAGCAGCTGGTGGACTTGAAGCCGGCCGCGGTCATCAACACCGCGGAATTTAGCACCGGTAGCATTCCCAATTACGGACCGCACATGTTGCTCGACGCCGAAACGCAGCTCGTGGAGGGCGTGGGCCCGCAGTTCCTCGAGGCGATGAAGGACGGGAAGAAGGCGCGTCTCACTGATGACGGCACTGTCTATCTGGGAGACAAGCAGATTGGCTCTGGCACCGTCATCGAGCGCGGCCAAGCGCAGGCGCGCTTTGCCGAGGCCGAGCGCAACCTCATCGACCACATGGAAGCCTTTTTCGGCAACTCAATCCAGTTCATCCACTCGGAAGGCCCGCTACTTATCGACGGCTTGGGTATTCCGGAGTCGGGTGTGGAGATGCGCGGCCGCAAGGTCATGGTCGTCTCGCCCAGTGAGGACCACCGCGCCAAGGTGAAGTTGCTGCGCAACTTCATTCGCGAATACGAGCCCGTCATCGTGGGCGTCGACTCCGCAGCAGACTCGCTCGTGGAGATGGGCTACAGCCCGGATCTCATCGTGGCAAACCCGGAGACGGTCAAGGCGGAGACGCTGCGTTCGGGCGCGCGCGTCATCTTGCCGGCCACGCCGGACGGCACGGCACCGGGCCTGGAGAAAATTCAGGACCTGGGGGTGGGTGCGATGACCTTCCCGTCCGCGACGGATTCCTCGACGGACCTGGCGCTGCTGCTCGCGGACTTCCAGGAAGCGGACATGATCGTGCAGGTAGGAGGCTCTGTCGACCTCGACGATATCTTTGCGGACAAGGCACACGCGACGCCCGCGGCGTTGCTTGCGCGCATGAAGACGGGCACGAAGCTCGTCGACGCGGACTCCGTCATTACGCTGTACACGGCACCGGCAGGCGGAAGCCTGGGCTGGCTGTGGGCGTTGCTCGGCATCCTCGTTGCGCTCGCCGTCATCGTGCTCATCGCGGGCTTGGGCGGGGACGCCTCCTTCGGCGAGAACCTCTCCGCCACGTGGTCCAACCTCACCGAGACGGTCGCAGGATGGTTTAACTAATGCCACAGCGATTCTCTTCTTCTGGCCCGGTCATCGCAGGCAGTGGCTTCGGGGTGGCCGTGGGCGTGGCTATCGGCGCATTCGCGCTGGGCCCCACGGTCGCGGGTTCTGCGGGTGGCGATGACGCCGTGCGCGATGAATTCCGCCAGGTCGTCCAGGACAACCAGGTGCTGCAGGCGCAGTCCAAGTCCGGCGACTCGGTCGTCTCCGAGCTCTCGCCCACCATGGTGGATGGCAGCCTCGCTGGGCGCCCGGTGCTCGTCATGACGACGTCGAACGCGCAAAGCAATGAGGTCGACGGCATCAAGGCGCTGCTCGCCTCCGCGGACATCGAGGACGCCGGAACGATTGACTTGGCGGATGCCTTCTTCGATCAGTCGCGCGCGGACGAGCTCAAGTCGCTTATCGCCAACACGCTGCCCGCCGGCGCGCAGCTGTCCACCAAGCAGCAGGACATGGGCACCCACGCGGGCGAGTCCCTCGGCGCTGCGCTCTACATGGATCCGGAATCCACGCAACCGCTGGCCTCCGTCGCCGACCGCGCGACGGTGCTCCAAGCGCTGCGCGATGCCGGATTCATCGACTACGAGGATGGGACCATTCTGCCCGCCCAGGCCATCGTCGTCATCGACGGCAAGACGTCGGGCACTGCGGGCGATGAGTTCAAGTCCGATAACCTTTCTGCCATGCTCACGGCCTTGAATAAGACGGGCCGCAACGCCGTGCTCGCCGGAAGGATAGAGTCGACGTCGGATGAAGGGGTCATCGGCAAGCTCCGCTCCGCGAAGGGCAACGAGGTCTCCACGGTCGATTCCATCGACCGTTCGTGGGCGCGCATGGCGACGGTGCTCGCGGTGCGCGAGCAGCTCGACGGCGGCCACGGGGCCTATGGTGCGGCCGCAGATGTCGATGCCGCCGCGCCGCCGCTGCCGAATGCCGCCAGCTAACCTCTGGAAAGGATGACAGGCAATGTCGCATGAATTTAAGACTCTGCGCTCGGAGCTGCTCCTTGACGCACCGATTATCGCGGTGCGCCGCGACGAGGTCGTCATGCCCGACGGCCACGTGGCCAGCCGCGAGGTCGTTGAGCACTTTGGCGCCGTGGCCATCGCCGCGGTGGACGATCAGGGACGTATCGCGATGGTCAACCAGTACCGCCGCTCCGTCGACCGCCACCTGCTTGAGCTGCCCGCAGGATTGCTCGACATCAAGGGCGAAGACGAGCTCACCGGCGCCCAGCGCGAGCTGCAGGAAGAGGCCGGGCTTGCCGCTGAGCAGTGGGCGACGCTTGCAGACCTCGTTACCTCGCCGGGCTTTTGCGAGGAGGCCGTGCGCGTCTTTCTCGCGCGCGATCTCCACGAGGTGGAGGCGCTCCACGCCGTGGGCGACGAGGAGGCAGACATGGACTTCCTGTGGCTGCCGCTCGAGGAGGCCGTCGCGAAGATTCTTTCCGGTGAGATCGTCAACTCCATCGCCGTGGGTGGCATCCTCGCCGCGGATCGCGTCATCAACCATGGCGGAGCCACCCGGCCTGCCGATGCCCCCTTTGACCTGCGTCCCCAGTCCCTCGCCGCGCGCCGCCAGGGCCCGGACATGAAGAAGCTGTGAGTTCCTCTCAGCTAGACCTGCCCGCGCATCAGAGGGAACCGTCGACCCCGGCCCAGCGCATTGCCGCGACGTGGCTTAACCACTTGGCCGTCGAGCGGGGCGTCTCATCCAATACACTGAGCAACTATCGGCGCGATGTGCGCCGCTATCTCGGCTGGCTCGCCGAATCTGGGATCGAGGATCTCGGCGACGTCACCCGCTCCCATGTCGAGGCCTACCTCGCGTGGCTGCGCTCCACCATGGCGGCATCCTCGGCCAATCGAGCCCTCGTGGTCGCGCGCGGCCTCCACAAATTTGCCGTCGCCGAGGGCGTGCTGGGCCTTGACGTCGCCTCGGAGGTCTCGCCGCCCGCCCCGCCGCAGCATCTGCCGGATACTCTCTCGGTCGACGAGGTCGCACGCCTCATCGAATCCGTCCCGGACGGGGAGGCCGCGAGCCCCATCGACGTGCGCGACCGGGCGCTGCTCGAGCTGCTCTATGGCACCGGCGCCCGCATCTCTGAGGTCGTCGGCCTGGCCGTCGACGACATCCACGACGCACTCGAATCTGAGCCCGGCACGCCCGGCGTCCTGCGGATTACCGGTAAGGGCAACAAGGAACGCCTCGTGCCCGTGGGCTCCAAGGCGCAGGCCGCCGTGCGCGCCTATCTCGTGCGTGCGCGTCCCGTGCTGAGCGGGGGACGTACGCCCGCGCTCTTCCTCAATACCCGGGGCAACCCGCTCACGCGGCAATCCGCCTGGGCCGTGCTGCAGACCGCCACACAGCGCGCCGGACTCGACGCGAAGGTCTCGCCACATACCTTGCGGCACTCCTTTGCTACGCACCTGCTCGAAGGCGGCGCCGACGTGCGTACCGTCCAAGAACTCCTAGGTCATTCCTCGGTGACGACGACGCAGATCTACACGCACGTCACAGCCGATGCGCTCCGTGAGACCTGGCGCACGGCTCACCCGCGCGCCTAGACCGTAGTTTCCGGGCCGTTCGCTGCGACGGCTAGACTGGGCCCGTTCATCTTCTGTTCATCGTCCACTGGCGCGGCACATTGAGTACCGCGTCGACCATAAAGGTTGTGATCCCACCCGTGCCGACGACTTCTCACTCCGTGTTCCTGTCCTCGCGCCGCCATCTGGCTGCCGTTTGCGCCGCCGCGGTGCTTACCGCTCCGGCTCTCGCCGCTCCGGCCATCCTCGCGCCGCTTGGCGAGTCGCCCGTTCCCGCGGCCTCCGCGCAGATTCCCGAGGGCATGACTCCGGAGGCCGTCCAATCCATGCTCGCGACTCCCGTGAGCGTCGCCGCGGGCCAAACTACCACGGTCTCCCTGCCCGTGCCTGTCGAAGCCTCCTATTCCGGCGGCGGATGGTCCGTCTCGGCATCCGGCGGTTCCGCCACGATTACCGCCCCCGCCGAGGGCGGCCAGGTCTCCATCCCGGTGAGCTACCAAGGCTATTCCGGCACCATCACGCTCGTCTCGACCGCGCCGGAGAAAGCCGACGTCGGTGGCACCGGTAACGGCGGAAACGGCGAGGGCGGCAGCGACGGCGCGGAAGGCGCCGGCAACGACGCTTCTGTCAATGGCTCGGGCGGTGAGGGCACGCAAGGTGACAACGGCGCTGGCGGCTCCGAGGGCGGCAGCGGTTCTGCCGAGGGAACGAACGGCGGCGCCGCGGGGGATGTGACCGGTGGTGAGGCTGACGCGAACCTTCCCGTCGTGCCGGGGGAGAAGCCCACACGGTCGGCGGCGAGCCCCGCTGATGCCTCCGCAGCCGAGCACATCTACCTCGAGTCGACCATCAAGGACAACGTCATTACGGCCCAGATGGACGTGAGCCAGGCGCTCGATCTCTATAACCGCTTCAAGGACATGGACCGCAACAGCGTGACGCTGCGCTATATCGACGCGGACGGCAACATCATTGAGGGCGTCCAGCGCGATATCAATACCACCGCGCGCACCCTGACGCTGACCTACCCCGAGGGCCAAGCACCGGACAACCCGTTTATCATGCAGCTCATCCGTGAGGATGGCTCCGGCGTGGTCGCGGACGTCACCCTGCGCGACCCGCACTACGCGTCCGCTGACCATGTCACGCGCGAGCAGCTCGAGGAGGAACAGGCTGCGCATGATTCGGCGGATTCCTCCAACACCAAGCTCATCGTTGCCGGTGTCGTCATCGTCGTCCTCATTGTGGCGCTCATCGCCGCCCTCGTCGCACTGGCGCGCAAGCGCCGTTCCGCGCGCTCAACGACTCTATAGTCTAGCCTTTACCCTTTACTTTCCGGAGGCTTTGAGGGTTATGCGTCGTGGTTGCGCGGCGGCGGGTACGCTGTAAGATACGTCAAAGGGAAATGACACGGCTGTAAGACGGCGCGCCGACGGGCATGCTGGCAGCCCCGCCGGTGGGCGATGCATCGGTAGAAGTCAAGGAAGTAGGTGTGACTATGAGTGAGGACGGCCTCTTCGACGCCTCCGAAGTAGAGGTGGGCCTAACTGGTCGCCCGGTGCGTGAGCTCCCGGAGCCGGCCCCGCTGGAGTCCCACGGTCCCGCAACCATCTTGTCCATGTGTAATCAAAAGGGCGGCGTGGGTAAAACCACCTCGACCATTAACCTGGGCGCGTGCCTCGCGGAAGCTGGACGTAAAGTCCTCCTCGTTGACTTGGACCCGCAGGGCGCATTGAGCGCCGGCCTCGGCCTTACGCATGACGAGATTGAAGACACCATCTACGACGTTATGCTCGACAATCAGGTGTCCATTCACTCCGCGATTAAGCGCACGCCCATCGCAGGCCTTGACCTTGTTCCCGCCAACATCGACTTGTCCGCGGCGGAGATTCAGCTCGTCAACGAGGTCGGCCGCGAGCACACGCTCGCCCGTGCGCTGCGCCCCGTGCGCCGCGATTACGACTTCATCATCATTGACTGCCAGCCGTCCCTTGGCCTGCTCACCGTCAATGCCTTGGCCTGCTCGGCGGGCGTCATCATCCCGATGGAGTGCGAGTTCTTCTCCTTGCGCGGCCTGGCACTGCTCACGGACACGGTGGAAAAGGTCGCCGAGCGCATCAACTTCGATCTGGAGATCCTCGGCATCCTCGTCACCATGTATGACCGTCGTACCAAGCATGCCCGCGAGGTCATGTCGAGCGTCGTCGACTACTTCGGAGACAAGGTCTTTGACACCGTCATCACGCGCACCGTCCGTTTCCCGGAGACGTCCGTCGCCGGCGAAGCAATCACCACATGGGCGCCGAATTCGCAGGCGGCGAAGCAATACCGCGACCTCGCCCGCGAGGTCATCGAGCGCACCTCGAAGTAGTGAACGCTACTCATCCCCTTGCGCCTTCTCACGCACCCAACCAGGAGGCCGTCCAGCCGGAGATCACCGGCTTTCGCATCGCCCTGAAGAACTTCGAGGGGCCCTTCGACCTGCTTCTGCAGCTCATCTCGTCGAAGAAAATGGACGTCACGGACGTCGCGCTCTCCGAGGTCACTGACGAATTTGTCGCCTACACCCGTGCGCTCGGCGCCACGGCTGACCTCGACGAGACCACGGAGTTTCTCCTCGTCGCCGCGACCCTTCTCGATCTCAAGGCCGCGCGCCTCTTGCCCCGCGGCGAGGTCTCTGACTTGGAAGACTTGGAACTCCTCGAGACCCGCGACCTGCTGTTCGCGCGCCTGCTTCAGTACAAGGCCTACAAACAGGTCGCAGACCTCATGGCGCGCTGGCAGCGCGAAGCGCGCCGCAGCTATCCCCGCGCGGTGGGCATGGAGGAACAGTTCGCGCAGCTGCTCCCGCCGGTCGCCCTAGGTCACACGCCCGCGAGCTTCGCTGAGCTTGCCGCCAGCGTCTTTCGTCCGAAGCCGCCCGAGGGCGTGGCGACGGGTCACATTCACCACGTGGCCGTCTCCGTACCCGAGCAGGCAGGAAAGATCCTCACGACGCTCAAGCTGCTGGGGCAAGGCAACTGGATGTCCTTTACCGCGCTCACCCGTGACTGCACCGTGTCCATGGAGGTCGTCGGCCGCTTCCTCGCGCTGTTGGAGCTCTACAAAGCGAAGGCCGTCGACGCGCAGCAGGAGGAGTCGCTCGGACCCCTCGATGTTGCATGGACTGGCCTCGACGTCGACCCGGCCGTCGTCGCGGCGGCTAACTGGGATTAGACTGCGAAGCCATGGATAGTTCCCAGCCGCGTCCCGCCTTGCCGCTCATCTCGCAGCAGCGCTCGCGTCTCGAGTCGATTCTGCTCGTCCTCGACGCCCCCGCGTCCGTCGAGGCTTTGGCGCGCGCCCTCGAGCTGGAGCCCACCGTGGTAAGTGACCACCTGCGTGCCATTGCGAGGGAATTCGATGAGCGTGGCTCAGGGTTCGACCTCCGTGAAACAGGGGAGGGCTGGCGCCTCTACACGCGCAAAGACAACGCAGAGGCCGTCGAAGGATTCCTCCTCGACGGCAGCCAGACCAAGCTTTCTCGTGCCGCGATGGAAACCCTCGCGGTCGTCGCCTACCGTCAGCCCGTCACGCGTGCGCAGGTCGCCGCCGTGCGTGGCGTCAACGTGGATGGCGTCATGCGCACACTCACCCTGCGCGGACTCATCCGCGAGATTGAGCACGAGGGCCTGGCCCACCAATACGAGACCACGGAGCTCTTCCTTGAACTGCTCGGCATCGACTCGCTACAGCGCCTGCCAGACCTGGCGCCGCTGCTGCCGGATGTGGACTCCATCCTCGAGGAGTACTAGCACCCGACAATCCGCGAATACCACGGCCAGACTATTCGGGGGTAGGATGGCCTGCGGTAAACAAAGCGTTTCCACGTCCAGCGCCCCGCGAGCAGGAGCTCGCGAGATTTCAACCGGAATGAACAAGGCGCCAGGCGGCAACTGCATACACAAGAAAAGGACACGTGATTATCGTGACCCCACCCGCTCGCCGCGACGGCACACCGGACAAGAAGCAGCGAGCCAGCGACATGCTGGTCTCGAATGCCAAGCCGGCCCGCCGCCAGCACGTGAAAAAATCTGACCGCACCAAGAACTCCACCGCTGACTCCGTCGCGCGGGAACTCGGCGCCGACTGGTTGGTCGACGGTGACGCCCAAGGCGCCGCGAACAATGGAAAGGGGGAGCGCCTCCAGAAAGTGCTCGCCAAGGCTGGCGTCGCTTCGCGCCGCCACGCCGAGATCCTCATCGACGCCGGTCGCGTCGAGGTCAACGGAAAGATCATCATGCAGCAGGGCGTGCGCGTCAACCCGAATGTCGACGTTATTCGAGTTGATGGCGTGCGCATCAACGTCAATGAGAACATGCAGTACTTCATTCTCAACAAGCCGCGCGGGATGCAGTCGACCATGCATGACGACATGGGCCGCCCGTGCGTGGGCGACTTGGTCTCTGACCGCGTGGCGGCGGGCCAGCGTTTGTTCCACGTGGGCCGCCTTGACGCGGACACTGAGGGTCTGCTCCTGCTCACCAACGACGGCGAGCTTGCCAATCGCCTCATGCACCCGAAGTACGGCATTAAGAAGACCTACCTCGCCACGGTGCTCGGTGAGGGGGGCAACAAGTTGGTCAAGCAGCTCAAGGACGGCATCGAGCTCGATGACGGCCTGGCCAAGGCCGACTTCGCGCAGATTGTGGATAAGAACGGCGGCTACTCCCTCGTGCGCGTCGAGCTGCACGAAGGCCGCAAGCACATTGTGCGTCGCATGCTCAAGGAGGCCGGCTACCCGGTCCAGCGCCTCGTGCGCACCAAGCTGCACACGGTGCAGCTTGGCGAGCTCACCCCGGGTGCATTCCGCGCGCTCAACTCGAACGAACTGACCAGCCTGTACAACGCGGTGGAGATGTAAATGCTGAACAATATGCCTAACAATGGACTCATCGTGGCCGTCGACGGCCCGTCTGGCACCGGCAAATCCTCCACGTGCCGCCAACTGGCCAAGGAGCTTGATGCCAAGTACGTCGACACCGGCGCCATGTACCGTGTCGCGACGCTTGCCGTCCTGCGCGCGGGCCTGGACCCCGCCGATACGCAGGCCGTTATTGCCGCGACCGCAGACCTGCCGCTCGAGGTTTCCGATGATCCGGATTCCAAGCAGGTACTGCTCGCCGGTGAGGACGTCTCCAAGGTCATCCGCGAAGACGAGGTGACCCGCAACGTTTCGGCCGTCTCCGCCATCCCGGAGGTCCGCCAGAACCTGGTCGACCTGCAGCGTAAGCTGGCAGCCCAGGCGCATCGCGCCATCGTCGAGGGCCGCGACATTGGCACCGTGGTGCTTGCCGATGCCCCCGTGAAGATCTTCCTGACCGCCTCGGCGCAGGTCCGTGCGCAGCGTCGCTACGACCAAAACGTCGCCGCAGGCATTCCCTCTGACTTCGACACCGTGCTCGCCGACGTCGAGCGCCGTGACGCCGCGGATTCTTCCCGCGCCACGTCGCCGCTGCGCCCGGCCGAGGACGCCGTCGTGGTCGACACGTCCGAGCTCACGCTGCAGGAGGTCCTGCAGCGTCTCACCGCCATCATTAAGGAGTCCGCGCGTGGCTAAGAACACCAACACCGGCGGCCAGCCGGAGGAATTCGAGACCGAGTTCCACTACCCACAGGGCAAGATGGAAGAAGAAACCGTCTCCTCGAGCCAGAAGTGGGCATCGTCCGACTTCGATGTCTCGGAGTTCGACTTCGACCTCGACGAGGACGCGAAGGAAATCGCAGTCGTCGACGGCTACGAGGGGGTCGACGATGATGACTTCGATGAAGACTTCGACGCCGAGGACTTTGACGAGTCTGAATTCGGCGAGGCCGACTATGGCGAAGACTACGAGGACGACCTCACGGATGAGGAATGGGCCGAGATCGAGGCCGCGTATGGCGTCAATGCTGACGGTCACGTCGAGGAGAACCTTTGCACCGTGGCCGTCGTGGGTCGCCCTAATGTGGGCAAGTCCTCGCTTGTCAACCGTTTCCTCGGGCGCCGCGAGGCCGTCGTCGAGGACCATCCGGGTGTTACCCGCGACCGTATTTCCTACGTCGCCGAGTGGAACGGCCGCCGTTTCCTTGTCCAGGACACCGGCGGATGGGACCCCAACGTCAAGGGCATCCATGCTGCCATCGCGCGCCAGGCTGAGGGCGCCATGGAGACCGCTGACGTCATCGTCTTCGTCGTCGACACCCGCGTGGGCATCACGGAGACTGACTCCGTCATGGCGAAGAAGTTGCAGAAGTCCCAGGTTCCCGTCATCCTCGTGTCCAATAAGTTCGACTCGGACAATATGTATGCGGACATGGCGGAGTTCTACGCGCTGGGGCTTGGCGATCCGTGGCCGGTGTCCGCACAGCACGGTCGCGGCGGCGCTGACGTCCTCGACGAGATTCTGCGTCTCTTCCCGGACCAGCCGCGCCACCCGTCCATCACCTCGGGTCCGCGTCGCGTAGCGCTCGTGGGTAAGCCGAACGTGGGCAAGTCCTCACTGCTCAACAAGTTCACCGGCGAGGAGCGCTCCGTCGTCGATAACGCGGCGGGCACCACCGTCGACCCTGTTGACTCGCTCGTTCAGCTCGACCAGAAGCTGTGGAAGTTCATTGACACGGCAGGCCTGCGCAAGAAGGTCAAGAACGCCCAGGGCCACGAGTACTACGCGTCCCTGCGCACCCGCGGCGTCATCGACGCCGCCGAGGTCTGCGTCATGCTCATCGACGCCTCGCAGGAAATCTCGGAGCAGGACCAGCGCGTCCTCAACATGGTGCTCGAGGCCGGCAAGGCGCTCGTCATCGCGTTCAACAAGTGGGACCTCGTTGACGAGGACCGCCGCTACTACCTGGACCGCGAAATCGACGAGCAACTCACGCACCTGCCGTGGGTCACCCGCGTGAATATCTCAGCAGAGACCGGCCGCGCCCTCCAGAAACTGGAGCCGGCCATGCTCGCGGCCCTCGAGTCCTGGGACCAGCGCGTGTCCACCGGCCAGCTCAACACATGGCTGCGCGAGGCCATCGCTGCGAATCCGCCGCCGATGAAGAACAACCGTCTGCCGCGCGTGCTTTTCGCTACGCAGGCGGGCACGCAGCCGCCAACTATCGTGCTGTTTACCACGGGCTTCCTTGACGCTGGCTACCGTCGCTACTTGGAACGCAAGTTCCGTGAGCGCTTCGGCTTCCACGGCTCGCCGGTGCGCATCGCCGTCCGCGTTCGCGAGCGTCGCGATAAGCGCAAGCGCTAGCTTCTAGGGCGGGGTAACGAATCCTCCTCACTGTGCCGTCACTGGGCGGTGGAGTGAGGGGGATTATTCGTCTTTGGTGCGGCGCATACTGGGTATAACAACCGGCGCTCGTTGGTAGGGTATTGGCCTACGAAATGTCCGAAATGTGGTGTTGGCCCCAGTGCAGCGCCTGAATAGCAGTACGTGCGTTATGCTGCCATTATAGTTCATGCAGCCTCTCAATCCGGAATCCTTCCGGTGTGACTTTTCCCGCCTGTGTTTACTTATGTCTGCTTATGTCCGGCCGCATAAGATGAAGCAAGTACACAGTTTCATTCTCAGAACCTTCAATGAGTTCGGAAGGGCGCGCCATGCTTGCCTCCATCCTTGACCCGACCTCGGGTCTCGCGATCGTTCTCCAAATTATTGTCATCCTCTCCGCGCTGCTACTTGGCACGCGCTACGGTGGCCTGGGGCTCGGTCTCATTTCTGGTATTGGCCTCGTCATCATGGTCTTCGTCTTTGGCCTCAAGCCAGGCGAGCCCCCGGTATCGGTCATGCTCACCATCATCGCGGTTATCGGTTGCGCGGCCACGCTGCAACAGGCCAGAGGTCTAGAGGTGATGATGCAATTCGCCGAGAAAATCTTGCGCGCTCACCCCGAGCGCATCACCATTCTCGCCCCGCTCACCACGTGGTTCCTCACCGTGCTCTGCGGTACCGGCCACGTTGTCTACACCATGTTCCCGATCATCGAGGACATCGCGCTGAAGAAGGGCATTCGTCCGGAGCGTCCGATGGCCGTGTCCTCGACCTCGGCCCAAATGGGTATCACCGCGTCTCCGGTGTCCGTCGCTACGGTGTCCCTCGCGTCCATCATTGCGGAGAATGCGGGCGTCACCGGCGTCTCGTACTCCATCCCGCAAATCCTTATGGTCGCCATCCCCGCCTCGCTCAGCGGCGTTATCCTTGCCGCGCTGTGGTCGCTGCGTCGTGGCAAGGACCTCGACAAGGACGAGACCTTCCAGGAGAAGATGAAGGACCCTGAGTTCGCACAGTCCGTGCAGTCTGCGGGCCACTCGCTGCTCGGTGAAGTCTTCCCGGCATCGGCGAAGCGCTCCGTCGCCGTCTTCCTCACCGCCATCGCCCTCGTCGTCATCCTCGGCGCCTTCGACGTCCTGCGCCCGTCCTTCCCGGGCGAGGATGGCGAGCTGGAGAAGCTGTCCATGAACCTGGTCATCCAGATGGTTATGCTTGTCGCTGGCGCTATCATCCTCATCTTCTGCAAGGTCGACAACACGAAGATCGCCACGACTCCGGTCTTCAAGGCCGGTATGACCGCCGTGTTCTCCGTCTTCGGCGTTGCCTGGATGGCGGATACCTTCTTCGAGACGCACATCGATGCACTGGAAAGCGCCCTGGGCGGCATCGTGCAGTCGGCTCCCTGGGCCTACGCCATCGCGCTGCTCATCGTCTCCAAGCTGGTCAACTCCCAGGCCGCGGCCCTCGTAGCCATCGCGCCTATCGGTCTGTCGCTGGGCATCGACCCCGCCGTCATCGTCGGCTTCTACGGTGCGGCCTACGGCTACTTCATCCTGCCGACCTACCCATCAGACCTCGCCTGCATCGGCTTCGACCGCACAGGAACCACGCACATCGGCAGGTTCGTCATCAACCACTCGTTCATCATCCCGGGCTTCATCTCGGTGCTCACGTCCTGCGTGGTCGGTTCCTTGCTTGCTACCGTCATCCTCTAAGTTAGCTGGCATTGATACGCCGCGCGCACGTCGGTGCCGCGCGGCGTTCGCTATCCCACGGGCCCGGCGCGAAGCGCGAGGCGATTGAGACGTGCTGTGCGCTGCCTAGGACGCCCGCGTATAGGCGAAAGCGTCCGTGCGATAGGGAATCTCGAGCTGCTGCCCGGGCTTGAAGCCCATGTGCTCGAAGAGATACCAATTGAGGTTGTGCGTCATGCGTTCGTGAACCTCCTCGCCGTTGCGCAGCCAGTAGGAGCGCGTGTGCATGAGTCGGTGCAGCTGCTCCGGGGTAAGCGGCATGGACCAACGCAGACGGCGTTCCTCCGCGAGCACCCACGGGTCGTCGATGGCGGGGTAGAAGCCTTCTTTCTGAATATCTCCGGAGTGCATGATGCGGGCCAGACGCAGGACCCACGGGTCGGAATGCACGTCGAGGGTGTTCCATGCAAGCACTACGCGCCCGCCTGGACGCAGGATGCGGTCAAACTCGGCGCTGGCGCGGGCAACATCGACCCAATGCCACGTCTGGGCACAAGCGACGGCGTCTAGGGCGGCATCGGAAAGCGCGGTGGCTTCAGCAGTGGCCCGCCAGACGGGAAGCCCCAGCCCGGCGCGCAGGACCCTGCACATATCGGGCGAGGGATCGCAGGCGAGCACCTCGGGATTG
Source organism: Corynebacterium sp. CMW7794 (assembly GCF_001563605.1). Lineage (NCBI taxonomy): Bacteria > Bacillati > Actinomycetota > Actinomycetes > Mycobacteriales > Corynebacteriaceae > Corynebacterium > Corynebacterium sp. CMW7794. Next base: position 7,576 of record NZ_KQ961765.1, on the reverse strand, counting down.
GTGAGCGTCGCCGTGAGCTTTCCCGTGCCGGCGCCGACGTCGAGGACGCGACCAGCATCAGCGATAAGTGCGGCGACCTCGGCGGGGTAGACGGGACGCACGTCGGCATACTCATCCGCGCCGCTGGCGAAGGCACGAGCGGAGGCCTGACGGTGCGCGGTAGTGCGGAACTCCGGCGCAGACTTCTCCGAGGGCTTGCGGTAGCTGGGGAAGTTCTCCGGGGCAGGGTGGAGTGAATCAAAAGACATCGTGTACACAATCTAGCCGGGCGCGTGGCGTGCGGTCTATTAGACTTGTTCGTTATGAGTTCTCTCCCCGCGCCCGATGACAAGCGGTGGCTCATCAAGACGGTTCTGCTGCGCAAGCGCCGCACGATGCCGGCCGCCGTGCTCATGTCGCTCGGCTTCGTCACTAATGGTTTAACGCCGGTGCTCGTGGGGCGCGCGATCGATGACGCCATCGCACGGGGTTCGCTGGGCCACCTGGGGCTCTGGCTCATGGCCCTTGCCGCGTCTTTTCTCATCAACGGCCTGGCGAACTGGTGGGCACGCAACCTCTTCTCGCTCGCGATGCTCGAAGTGGGCCACGTTCTGCGCATGGCTGTCACGGATCGCATCCAGGATCCGCGCGGGATGGCGGGTCCGCGGCGCACGGCGGGGGAGCTGCTTGCTATCGCGTCAACAGATGCGCAGCGCGTGGGGGATGCGGTATTCATGACGGTCTTCCCAGTTGCTGAGGTGACCTCGATTATCTATGTTGCGACGATGGTCTCCGTGGTCAATCTCCCTTTAGGCCTCGCCGTGCTCGTGGGCGGGCCTATCGTGGTGCTCATCTCTCTGCGCGCTGCGAAGCCTTTGCGGCATCGCTCGGGTGCGCGGCAGGCGGCGCTCGCCAAGGCCGCGGCCACGGCGACGGACGTGGTACAAGGCCTGCGCATTCTGAAAGGCCTCGGCGCCATCGACACGGTGCGCTCGCGCTACGCGGCGGTCTCCGATGCTGCCTATACGAAGACGGTCGCCGCAGACGGCGCCCGGGCGAAGCTCAACGCGACGACGGAAACCGTGGGCGCCGTCTACGTCGTGCTCGTGGCGCTGGCGGCGGGCAGCCTCGCGCTGAAGGGCTCCATCACGATCGGCGAACTCATCTCTGTGGTGGGTCTGACCCAGTTCATCATCACGCCGATGACGATGTTGGGGAAGAACATCGCCTCGCGATGGGCCAATGCGCAGGCCTCGGGCAAGCGCATCCGAGCGGTGCTCGGCGCGGGATTCGCAGAGCATCCAGAGGTGGAACTTCCCGCGTTGCCGCGCGGCGTCACGGTCGTAGACGCACCTGCGCCGGAAGGCCTGGAGTGCCTGCCGCACGAGTCGGCCGTCGTGGCGCCACACCAGTCGGACGTGTTCGAGGGCAGCGTGTTGTCCAACGTGCACGAAGACCCAGAGAAGGCGCGCGAGGCACTGTGGGTCGCTGCTGCGGACGATATCCCCGGCGGGCCGGAGCGTGAGGTGGGCGAGAACGGCGGCAACCTTTCGGGCGGCCAGCGCCAGCGCGTGGCGTTGGCCCGAGCCATTGCTGCCGATGCCCCCATCCTCATCCTGCAAGACCCCACCACCGCCGTGGACTCCGTGACGGAAGCCATCATTGCCGAGCGCGTGGCCGCCCATCGCGCCGGGCAGACGACGGTCATCTACACCTCGGCGCCCGCGTGGCAGGCCGTCGCTGTGGACGTCACCGCCGATGTGCAGGAAGCGGAGGCATAGCCCATGGCCTTGAGTTTCCCTACTGCCGCGTGGCCGGACGTCCGTCGCGTTGTGGGCCGCCATGTTGCGCAGGTCCCCGGCGCCAAGGGCCAGTTCGCCGCGGCGGTCGCGTTGCTGGCGGGTGGCTCGGTGGCCACTATCTTTATTCCTATTCTGCTGGGGCGGATCGTAGATGCCGTCATCGCTGGCGGCGGCGCGAACCTTCTCGTCATCGGCGTGAGCCTTGCCGTCTGCGCCTTGTTGGGCGCGGCGCTGTCTGCGGGAGGATTCTATCTGCTCTCCCGTATCACGGAGCGCGTGATCGCCAACCTGCGCGAAGACATGGTGGGTACGGCTCTGGGCCTGCCCACGCATCGCGTCGAGGAAGCCGGCACCGGCGACCTCGTCTCGCGCTCCACGGATGACGTGGCGGAGCTTTCGGCCGCGGTGACGGAGACGGTGCCCGTGCTCTCTAGCTCGGTCTTCGCCATCATCACGACGGCGGTGGCGCTCGTCTCGCTCGACTGGCAGTTCCTCCTCGTGGTTGTCGCGGCCGCACCCATCTACTACTTTGCGGCACAGCGCTACCTGCGCGTCGCGCCGGGCCGGTACGCTGCGCAGCGCGCCGCCATGGCCGATCGCGCCCGGCGGGTTCTCGAGGCCATCCGCGGACGGGCGACTGTGCGTGCCTTCGGACTGGAGGAACGCACGCACGAAAATATCCGCGCAGTCAGCCAGGACGTCGTCGATTACGGCTTTAGCGCCCGGCGCACGCTCATGGTGCTGCAGTCGTGGCTCACCACCGTGGAATTCGTCATGGTGACCACGGGCCTGCTCGTTGGCTTCTGGACGGTACGCACGGGTGCCATGACGGTGGGCGCTGTCACGGCGGCGATGCTCATGCTCATCCGTCTGCGCGGCCCTCTCATGGGACTCATGCGTGTGCTGGACACCATTCAGTCGGGCTACGCGTCGCTCGCGCGCATCGTGGGCGTGGTCATGGACCCGCCACAGCCCACGCCGCCCGCGGGTGCGCCGAGCAAGGTGGGCGAGGTGTGCATGGATCACGTCTCCTTCAGCTACGGCGAGGGCTGGGCCGTGGACGATATCTCCATTCATCTCCACCCGGGCGAAATGGTGGCTCTCGTTGGCGCGTCCGGCGCGGGAAAGACCACCGTTGCGGCGCTCCTCGCGGGCCTGCGCGTCCCCGATGAAGGCACGGTGACCGTCGACGGCGTGGAGGTCTCGCACCTTTCGGATACCGAACGCGTCGCTCGTTTGGCAATGATCTCGCAAGACGTGCACGTCTTCTCCGGAACGTTGCGCGAGGATCTTCAGCTGGCGCGGCCGGATGCCACCGATGAGGACATGCGCGACGCGCTGCGTCGGGTGCGGGCGGACTGGGTGGAGCACCTCGTCGATGGACTCGATACCGAGGTTGGCGCGCAAGGCATCCAGCTCGAACCTGTAGAGGCACAGCAGTTGGCGCTGGCGCGTATTTTGCTGCTCGACCCGCGCGTCATCGTCATGGACGAGGCGACGGCGGAGGCCGGTTCCGTGGGCGCGGGTGCGTTGGAAGAAGCCGCGGATGAGGTCACGCGCGGGCGCACGGCGCTCGTCGTGGCGCACCGGCTTGACCAAGCCTCGCAGGCGGATCAGATCCTCGTCATGGAAGACGGACGGGTGAGTGAGCGGGGCACACATGCAGAGCTGGTAGCGTTGAACGGTCGATACCACGAACTATGGCAGGCTTGGCAGAAAGGACGGACGAGCTCTTCGTGATTATGAGCAGGACATCCGGGAGCTCGCGCACACGGACACACGCGGGCGCGGCGCTGAGCGTTCTCGCTGCTTGTGGTCTGTTGGCGGGATGCGGCGTTGGGGATGGTTCGGATGAAGGACTCACCGATCCCACCGCCGTGACGACCACGGGGGCGACGCAATGGGAGCCCAGCCTCGGCATCCCCGCCTCCTCGCCGTTGGCGGGACCGGAGCCGGGGGAGTCGAAGACTATCAACCTGCCGTCGGGTCGAACGTTTATCCTCCACGTTCCGGAGAACTACGATCCGTCGCGTGCCTGGCCCGTGGTCTTAAGTTTCCACGGCTGGGGCGAAACGGCCTCCCAGATGGAGGCGTACACCCGGTTTGATTCCTCCGAAGCCATCGTTGCGTACGCACAGGGAACGGATAAGGCATGGGCGCCGGCTCCCTATGCGAAGACGAGCGGCGCGGAAGATGTCGCGTTCGTCCAGCAGATCGTGGACTCGCTGCGCGCAACGTACGCAGTCGACGACGAACGCATCTACGCCGTGGGCATGTCGAACGGGGGCGGTTTTGCGGCCTATCTCGCGTGCCAGATGCCGGAGTATTTCCACGCCGTCGCCAGCGTCTCGGCCGCGTATTACTCGAAGATTCACGATGGCTGTAAGTCGGCCGCGGAGAGCGAAAACGAGCACTACGGCGAGCCCCTACCTGTGGGGCGCCTTGATCTCCACGGCACCGACGACCCGATCGTGTCCTACTTTGGCGGAACCCGTCACGGTGCGACATACAACCCGGTCATGGAGGTCCTCGCGATGGACCAGAAGCGCAACCAATGCAGCGACCAGATCTCCACGTCGCGCCTAGCTTCGAACTCGTTGCTCATGCAGTGGAAAGGCTGCCGCGCGCCGCTGGTGCACATCCGCATTGGCGGCGGCAATCACGTCTGGCCTGGCGGTTCCTACGATAAGTCGCACGTCCTGCCGGAAGGCTTTGCTACCGATGCCGTCCTCGACTTCTTCGCCATCCCCGGCCGCGCGACCGGCACTGAGGACTCGGCGAATAAGCTCTAGAAGCGCGTCGTGTCTACGGTGGGCTCGGTGGGCTCGGTGGGCTCGACAGCCCAGACGGTGACGGACGCGCCCGCGGCCACTGCCGCCGCCTCGAAGCGCGCAAGACAGAGTGCTGCGAGGTCCTCGTAGCCTGCTCGGAATGCGGCGGAGTCTTTCTCCGTGGGCTGTGGGATCTGGACGAGCTGGACGCTGCGGGTCCCGCCGTCGGCGGCATTGAGCTCGAAAACCGCTTGGGCGGTCGTGCCGGAGCCGGCGAAGAAGTCGAGCACGGTGGCATCGGAAGGCCCGCACAACGCGATGAGGTGCTGGACGAGACGCACCGGCTTCGGGAAATCGAAGATGCCGCGCACGCCCAACGCTTCTTCGACGTCGCGTCGGCCGGTGCGGGTCACTCCAAAGCGCTCGCCGTCAAGAATGGAACGCGGACGGGCGCCGCGGCTCTCATAGTTCTTCGTGTAGACGAAGCCGCGGCGGAAGACCAAGTCATCGTGGCGCTCGGCGACCTTGTCGCGACCCCAGCGCCAGCGCGCTACCTTGTTGCGACCCGCGGGCTGGTCCGGCCAGTACTCTCTGCCGTCCGGGCCTGCAATGGGGAAGTCGAGGGTGGGCAGGTAGCCCAGCGTCTTCGAGTCGAGGCGCACGAGCGAGTACCGCCCACGTTCGTCTTCATGGTTATAACGCGTGGATTTCGCGGCGCCTAAATCGAGATTGAAGCCAGGGTTATCGAGGGACTTGGCGTAGACGAGGATGTACTCGTGCTCGACGACGGCGTAGCGCGAGTCATTCTTGCCGGTACCGGCCTTCTTCCAGATGAGTTGGCCGGCGAAGCATTCCTCGCCGAAGATTTCGTCGGCGACCTTGCGCAGGTTGGCCACCTCGTCCTCGCCGATGGAGATACAGATGAACCCTGAGTCCTTGAGCAGCTCGCGCGCGAGCACGAGACGCGGGTACATCATGGACAGCCACTCCGCATGCCAACGGCCATGGTCCGCGGCGCGGAATTCGCGGCGGCTGCGGTAGTTATCCCGATAGATGAAGTCGCGTCCCGTGTTGTACGGCGGGTCGATGTAGATGACGTCGATGCCGCCGCCCCCAGCCTGTGGCGCGTCGCGCAGATGCTTGAGGACGTCGAGGTTATCGCCCGCATAGAAGTGATGCGGGCTTGTGGTGCTCGTGCGCTGGCGCAGGCGCGTTGAGGTGGGGCGTGTTGCTGCGGCCACGGCCTCGTCCTTGCCGGGCCATACCAGCCCGAAGAAGGAGGATGACATGGGCTTTAAGGATAGTCACTAGCGCATATGAGTGGGCTCTGCCACGCGTGACCTCGCCGTAATGTTCTGCCGCAGCCCGTAGAGGACCCTGTACGGAGGCTGGCAATCCTAAGGTTTTCTCATCTTTAGGTGGCGAGGCCTGGGTGGCGTCGCTACGGTGGGTATCATACCCGCTGCGATGGTGGGCGTAAATAATTTAGCAACGAAAGGATTTTTATCATGGGCATCTTCGACAAGGCCAAGGACGCACTGAACTCCGACAAGGGCGAGCAGATTTCTGACCAGGCCCTCGACAAGGGCGCCGAGTTCGCGACGGGCAAGCTCGGTGAGGACAAGGCTGACCAGATTAACTCCGCGCGCGACAAGGCCGACGAGCACATCGGCAAGCAGGGCGAGTAAGCCCTCACACGCTCTTCCGCGACAGCGCCGGCTCTCCACCAATAATGAGGAGAGCTGGCGCTTTTCGTTTGTGTGAAACGACAGCTCGTTGCGCACAACGCGTGGTCGACAAAGCCCGCGCTCTGTGTTGGACAGAGCGGGCGCTTCATTGAGTGCCTGTCCCGGTTCTATGGCCGCAAGCCGTGTGGTGTGCCAGAAGGCTAAAACGACAATGACCGGAGCACGCTGTTGTGCTCCGGTCTAGAGTCTTTTGCGAAACTACCCACCCACCTGCAACGACCCGAACCACAGCTATGGTTTCCGTCGGTTTCCGTTCCCGGTTCCGTCGGCAGGTGGGCCGGGGCGGTGTCGGAGGTGGGGGCACACCACGTGGTTCGTCCCCAGTCCTAGCCCCTATCCGCGAGAGGGACAGGATAACGCCACGACCGGAGACACACCCCGCCGCCAAAGTCACAAGCAAGTTTATGTTGCTGGAGGTCTACGCGACGTGCTTAGCGCATACGCTGTGACAGCCCATAGCGCGGAGCCAAAACCACCGCGCCCCTTGTTTAAGGAAGAGCCTGATTACTCGGGGATCTCGCTGAGTTGGGCCTCAATCCGATCCAACCGCTCGGTGATGTTGCGTAGATGCTCCACGATGAGTTGGTTGGAACCATCGATCGCCGTCGCCGTTTCGCGTCGTGCGCTGGTGACGGTGCGTACCACCCAGACGGTAAGAGCAACGAAGATCGCGAGTGGTAATGCGGCGGCGAGGATGACAAGAAATACGGTAGCGGTAAGTGTCACGAAGATTCCCTTTTCTGTTCTTGATTAATCAGGTGCCTAATGTGGTCTGGAGTTACTTCAAGCTGAAACGGAGCGACCCAGTAGTGCTTCCTCACTCGGCTCTCTCCGAGCTGTTCCAGGCCACTCTCGATGAGTCCAGCAGCTTCCAAGCGGTTGAGGTGCTGGTAGAGCAGTGGCCGAGACATCCCGAGTCGGCGGGCCAGCTCACTGACATGGGTCGAATCCGTCTCTAGGGAGGCGATAATTCGCAACCGAGGCTCACTTCCAAGAGCACTGAGCATCTGAGCGAGCCGTGCTGCGTCCATCATCCCTCCGTATCGTAATCGAACGATGTCAGGTGTAAGTATATGCTTACAGTCGGCGGTGTGCAAGTTCTGCCGGGTCTGGCGGAGACGCTGCCCGACTTAAGACGTGGCCGGTGTCCCATCACGTCCCCTCTTCACCCTCCCCAAGAAGAAACCCAGCCGCAGCACACACCACAGCTGGGTTCCTTCATGGCTTACAGCGTAGCCAGCAGTGAAGCGTCCTGGGTTTAGTTCCTACCTCAGCT
>NZ_KQ961764.1:1210-2346 GCF_001563605.1 Corynebacterium sp. CMW7794 | reverse complement strand
GCAAACGCCTAGGAACAAAACCCGGGGCACTTCACACCCGCGAATTTAAATGGATATAATTAGACCCATGTTGATTTCAGGTACCGCTTTCTTGCGGTTGCGCACCAACCGCTAAGGCGGTTTCCTACCCCGTAGGTTAAAAACCGCTCCGGTCCTTTAGCCGGGCGGCTATTTGTCATGCCCGGCTCCCTTTCAAATCCAAGGAGCACACCTGATGTCTGCATACGGACACGGCCGTCACGAGCATGGCCAAAATTTTCTCACCAACCACAAGATCATCAACTCCATCATCGACCTTGTGAAACAAACCTCCGGCCCCATCATTGAGATCGGACCAGGAAGCGGTGCCCTCACTCACCCGATGGCCCACTTGGGGAGGGCGATAACGGCAGTTGAAGTGGACGCAAAACTAGCTGCCAAAATCACACAAGAAACCTCCTCGGCGGCGGTCGAAGTGGTCCATGATGATTTCCTTAACTTCCGGTTACCCGCCACTCCCTGCGTCATTGTGGGAAACATTCCCTTTCACCTCACCACTGCCATTCTTCGAAAGTTGCTGCATGCGCCAGCATGGACTGACGCTGTACTCCTCATGCAGTGGGAAGTCGCTCGCCGCCGGGCCGGGGTAGGCGCAAGCACGATGATGACGGCTCAGTGGTCCCCATGGTTCACATTTCACCTGGGTTCTCGGGTACCAAGGTCTGCTTTCCGGCCACAGCCAAACGTTGACGGGGGGATCTTAGTGATCCGCCGGGTGGGTGACCCGAAGATTCCGATAGAGCAGCGCAAAGCCTTTCAGGCGATGGTGCACACCGTTTTCACTGCCCGGGGACGCGGGATAGGGGAAATTCTCCGAAGGGCAGGGTTGTTTTCATCACGTTCAGAAACACAATCATGGTTGCGCTCGCGAGGAATCGACCCCGCGACCCTACCTCCCAGATTGCACACCAACGACTGGATCGATCTCTTCCAGGTGACTGGTTCCTCTCTACCTCACCATCGACCCATTTCACCATCGGGAAGTAGTCAACGACCTCCTCAACGGAAAAACCGAAGCCGGCGGCGTTAATCCCCACCAAAACCGAAATCCACCAGTAGTACTAAAAGGGCTCTTCCGGTTTTAGAGTGCATTGATT
>NZ_KQ961764.1:0-1110 GCF_001563605.1 Corynebacterium sp. CMW7794 | reverse complement strand
GCACAAGATATTGGGGTCCTTGGCTTTGTAGGAAAAAGGTATCTAATCCATCCGTACAAAACTAAGGACCTACTGTGCAGCCTAACGGAAATGTCATCGTCGATACCATCTGCCGCACCGCAAAACTAGGAACTACTATCACCGGTGCCACAGAAAACGGTGACGTCACTGTTATTGAAGCCGAACCCGTCGAGCCGATCAATGAATGCCCTACCTGCGGGCAGCCTGGAGTATTCCGCGACCACGTCATCCGCAGCCTGGTCGATCTGCCCATCGTCGGCCACCCAACACGCCTTCATGTGCGCCTTCCACGCTACCGGTGCACCAACAAGCGTTGCTTGCAGAAGATCTTCCGTGCTGGCCTTGCCTGGACCTGACCCCTGTTTGGTAGACACCTGATATCCAGCCCAGTCGGGCTGGGAAGAAAGGTAATCTACCACCATGCCTAGGTACTCCGAACAGTTCAAACGTGATGCTGTGGCCCTCTATGAAAACAATGAGGACCTTTCACTTCACGCGGCTTCAGCAGAGCTAGGAGTCAATCGCTCCTCACTTTATTCCTGGCTTAAGCAGTACGGCACCGGCAAGCGTGCCCGCACGAAGACCCTGCGTGACAAGGCCCAGGCGACGACTGATTCTGAACGGATCCGCCAGCTAGAAAAAGAAGTCTCTAAGCTGCGCGAAGAACGCGACATCCTGCGCAAGGCCGCGAAGTATTTTGCCGAAGAGACACGCTGGTAATCCGCTTCCAGTTTGTCTATGACCACCGAACCGAATACTCGGTCAAGCGGATGTGCCACGTGTTAAAACTCAATCGCTCCTCGTTCTACAAATGGCTCAACACCCGCGAAAAACGCAGGTTAAAGACATGTTCCGATGCCCTTATTGGTGCAAAAATCAAGACCATCTTCGATGATGAGCACGGGCTTTATGGTGCTAAACGCATCGCTGCAAGCCTCAACGACGATACGGACTTCGGCCCGATCAACCATAAGAAGGTCGCACGCATCATGAAATCCATGGGGCTGAAAGGCTTTAGTAAACGGCGTCGATGCATCACCACCAGGCGCAAGCCTTGAAGTGCCCCGGGTTTTGTTCCTAGGCGTTTGC
>NZ_KQ961763.1:0-91124 GCF_001563605.1 Corynebacterium sp. CMW7794 | reverse complement strand
ACAAAATCAATGCACTCTAAAACCGGAAGAGCCCCTAAAACTATTGTTGGCGCTGTCATCGCCATCGTCATCCTCGTCGCCGCAGCCCTCGTCATTCCTCATATCTATCCTCGGCGCCGTCTCCGGCCTTTCCTGCGGCGCCTACCAATACCAGGCCGCCTCCGGTCGCATTGTCTTTGAAGCAACCAGCACCCACGGCGACTCCGGCCCCCAGAACATCGCTGCTATGCCGCTCGACCGCATCATGCCCGCACTCGGCATCGACTCGGTCAACCTCTAAAGAATTGCCGCCCTCCTTGGCGGAACAACACAACTGCATAGGCCTCTCACAAGCCCCCGAGACTGTCTTGGAAGTAGGACTCCACGAAATCCCACTGCAACCGGCACCACACGCCATGTGGTGCCGGCTGCATTCGATTTCCTCGGTGTTCTTTTCCGCGAACGCTTGAGACGCGTGTGCCGCCGCGGAGCACAGTGCTCGGCGGCGGCACGGAGGAGGCCTTAGTTATTTAGGCTTCGGTACCAGCAATCGGCGTTGGCTTAATCTTCCAGACCTCGTTTGCGTAATCCGCGATGGTGCGGTCGGAGGAGAAGCGGCCGGAGTAGCAGATGTTGAGCCATGCCTTCTTCGCCCAGTTATCCGGGTCATCGACGTAGTCCTGAGCCATGCGGTCGCGGGTTTCGCGATAGTCAGCGAAGTCGCCGAGGACGTAGTAGGTGTCTTGAGCGTGCTCGCCCTGGCCATCGAGGAGGGAGGAACGCAGGTCGCCGAAGAGACCGGAGTTCTCGTGACCGAGCAATCCGTTGGTCAATGCGTCGAGAACGCGCTTGAGACCCGGAACCGTGTTGTAGAGCTCACCTGGGTTGTAGGACTTGCGCAGCTCCGGTAGTTCCTCGTTGCGGGCACCGAAGATGTAGGCGTTCTCCTCGCCGACAGCGTCGACGATCTCAACGTTCGCGCCGTCCATCGTTCCCAGAGTGAGTGCTCCGTTCATCATGAACTTCATGTTGGAGGTACCGGAGGCTTCCTTACCGGCGACGGAGATCTGCTCGGACACATCGGCGGCCGGGATGATCTTCTCGGCAGGGGAGACGTTGTAGTTCTCCACGAAGACGACACGGATGATGTCCTTGGTCGCCGGGTCGTTGTTGACCAGCTCGGCGATGGTGTTGATGAGCTTGATAATGGCCTTCGCACGCATGTAGCCCGGGGCTGCCTTGGCGCCGAAGATGAACGTGCGCTTCGGGACGGTCTCGCCGTCGTCCTTGATGCGGAAGTAGAGGTCCAAGATGTAGAGCGCGTTCATGAGCTGACGCTTGTACTCGTGCAGACGCTTGATTTGGACGTCGAAGATGGAATCCGGGTCGACCTCAGCGCCTTGGTGGTCCTTGACCCAGGCAGCAAAGTCGGCCTTGTTCTTGCGCTTGATGTCCTGGAGCTTGGCGAGCACTTTGGGGTTATCGGCCAGGGGCGCGAGTTCCTTGAGCGCGGTGAGGTTGGTGACCCACTCGTCCGAGCCGGACTGCTTGGTGAGCAGCTTGGCCAGACGCGGGTTACACATCTTCAGCCAGCGGCGCGGGGTGACGCCATTCGTCTTATTGTTGAACTTCTCCGGCCAGAGGTCGTACCACTCAGACAGAGTGTCCGCCTTGATGATCTCGGTGTGCAGGGCGGCCACGCCGTTGATAGAGAAGGCCGCGTAGCAGGCAATCCACGCCATGTGGACCTGGCCGTTGGAGACTGGAGCCATGTAATCGATGCGGCCTTGGTCGAGGCCACGCTCGGCCATCTCGGAACGGAAGCGGCGGTCGATTTCCTCGACGATTTCCCAGATGCGCCAGAACAGCTTCTGGAAGATGGAGACTTCCCAGCTCTCCAGGGCCTCAGCCAGGACGGTGTGGTTGGTGTAGGCGAAGGTCTTCTGGACGACGGCCCAAGCGTCATCCCAGCCCAGCTCGTGCTCATCCATCAGCAGGCGCATGAGCTCCGGGATAGCGAGCACCGGGTGGGTGTCGTTGAGCTGAATGGAGTTGTAGTCCGCGAAGCCCGTGAGGTCGTCGCCGTGGTCCTCGAGGTAGTCGTCGATCATCTGCTGCAGCGAGGCAGAGACGAAGAAGTACTGCTGGCGCACGCGCAGGACCTTGCCCTCGTACGTCGTGTCGTTGGGGTAGAGCACGCGACAGATGTCCATGACGCGCTCGCGCTCGACGATGGCGTCAGTAAAGCGCTGGGAGTTGAAGGCGTCGTAATCGAATTCGTCGATGGGCTCGGACTTCCACAGACGCAGCGTACCCACGTTGTCCGTGCCGTAACCGGTAATCGGCATGTCGTAGGGGATGGCGCGGACATCCATGTCGTCGAAGTGGACGCGGCGCTGGCTCGTGGCGCGGCGCACGACGAAGTCGTAGCCGTTTTCCATCCAGGAGTCCGGCTGTTCCTTCTGGTGGCCGTGGTCGAAAGATTGGCGGAACAGGCCGTAGCGATAGAGCAGACCGTAGCCGGTCACTGGGTAATCCTGCGTGACGGCGGAATCGAGGAAGCAAGCAGCAAGGCGGCCCAGGCCACCGTTGCCCAGCGCGGCATCGTGCTCGGCCTCGAGGACGTCGGTGAGCTCGCGGCCTGCGGCGCGGGAGGCGGCAACAGCGTCATCGACGAGGTCCAGGTTGGTTAAGTTGTTGAGCAGCGCGCGGCCCTGGAGGAATTCCGCGGAGAAGTAATGCTGACGGCGGGTCTTGCGGTATGCGCGGCGCGTGGCCTCCCAGTTGTCCGCAATCTGTTCCATGACGGCGGACGACAGTCCGGACCAGAATTTGCGGTCAGTAGCCGTGAGCGGGGTGACGCCAGCGGCAGCGCGGACGTGGCCTGGGATGGCCCTTTCAAATGCGGAGTGCGACATTTTTCCTCTACTGTTGTGGATGGAAACGAATGCACTCTATTTTAGCCGCGCGAGGTGACGTGTGCAGAGCGGCTAATGACGCGTCGCGCAAGCTTAATGCGCGAGATACGTGAGCGCCGCAGCGGCCGCGGCGCGGGTTGCCGCGTGGGCGGTCGGCTCATACTCCGGCAGGAAGTCTGCTTGGTGGTTGACTGGCGGATTATCCTGCTGATCCGCCGAGGTAGATCCCACAAACCAGTAGTAGTAGGGCACGCCCCAGGCCTGCGGCAGGTAGCAGAAGTCCTCGGAAGCGGTATTGGGTTCCCCGGTGACAGAGTCCTCGCCAAAGGTGGCGTCGAATACCTCGCGGACAGCCTCGTGCGCGGCAATGTCGTTATCAGTGACCTCACCGTGCGCATAAAATTCGAAAGTCGGCGGAAGCGGTGACCCCGAGGCGGTGCATTCGGCCTCAACGACGCGCTTGAGCGATGCATAGACGCGCTCAGCAATCGCGGGATCGTAGTACCGAGTATTGAGCACGAGCGTCGCGGAATCGGGGATGATGTTGTTCTTATCGCCCGAGTGCAGTTCGCCCACGGAAATGACAAAGAAGTCGCTCGGTGCGACCTCACGGCCGACGATTCCCTGGAGACGCACGACGATCATCGCCGCGATATAGGTCGCGTCGATTGATTTATGCGGCATGGACGCGTGCGCGGAACGGCCGTTGATGGTGATGCGGATGGAGTCGCAGCCGGCGAGCACCGGACCCGCGGCGGACTGCACCTGTCCTGCCGGCCCCGGCATGATGTGTTGGCCCAAGCAGATATCGGGCTTCGGCACGCGCCCCACTAGGTCATCGGCAATCATGAGCTTCGCGCCATCCGAGGTTTCCTCCGCAGGTTGGAAGAGTGCGAGGAAGGTGCCAGACCACGCGTCGCGTTCCGCGTCGAGGATGGAGCAGGCGCCCAACAAACCGGTGGCGTGCATGTCGTGGCCGCACGCATGCATGTTTCCATTCGTCGAGGCATACGCCGCGCCGGAAGCCTCCGCGATCGGCAGCGCGTCGAAGTCCGCGCGCACCAGGACGGTGGGACCTTCACCGTTGCGGAAGACGGCCACCATGCCATGCCCGCCGATGCCCCCAATAATCTCGCAGTCCAACGCCTCCAGGCGCTCCCGAATCCGGCTCGCCGTGCGCTCCTCTTCGTGGGAGAGCTCGGGGTTGCGGTGGAGGTCTTCGTAGAACTCGCGCTGCCACGACAGGTCAGCGGTGGTGTCGTGGAGAAGCTGGGCGATAGTAGAGGCATGGGATGTTGTTGCAGAAGACATGGATTTCACCTTACTCCCATGGGTAAGGTTGCCCTCATGCCTATTATTCAATTTGATGTCCTCGCCCCGGATGAGCAGAGCGAGAAGGTCCGCGGGGTTTTCCAGACTGCCGTCGATAAGCTCGTGCAGGCCGGCCGTATGACCTCGGCCAACGTGGAGCTTGTGACGAACCCGAAGCTGCCGGAGGGACTTGCCGACCAGCTGCGCCAGGTCTACCGCGACGAGCACGACGGCCAGGACTTGGAGTTCGCCTCCGTCTACCGTTACCCGATTGCCGTCGAGGGCCTCAACGGTTCTATCAACCAGCTCGCGATGGTGCTCTCACGCCTGCTGACCCCGCATGCGGAGTTGCCGCAGGATTACGTGCTACTCGAGAACGAGAAGGATTATGAGCTGCCCGCGATCTTCCCGTGGACGCTGGAGATCCTCCGCTAGACATCTCAGGCGACGGATATTGCATGTGTATTGGCGGTATTTTCTACCTCGGCCCGTCCATCGCGTGGAGCGAGGTGATATGTATCGCCGCTCATCGCCGAGCTGTCCTGTGGTGTGGGATCGGCCTGTAACGACGTATCCAAGATTGCGATTCTCACCGGCTCGGTGATTGCTGCAGTGATCGGCGCTACCATCCTGGGGCTGCGTAATCGCGTTTTGCGAGGCAGGAATCTACCGCGGAGGCGGAGGAATTCCCGGCAGTCGTTGTGACCTAGCCTCGTGAGCTGAAGCTGCGGGCTATAGCACGGCCGGCCTCGCGCAGTTGCTCCTGGAGCTCGCCTTTTTGGCTGAGCTCGGCAGACAGCACGCCTTCGGGGACGTTGGAGGCAAGTTCGCCCGCGACAACGGCGGCGGGGGTGGCGGAGTCTTCCGCGAGGTCGAGGAGCGTGCCTACGACCTTGCCGGTCGTGGACTGCTCGTCAAAGCGGCCTTCGCCGGTCACGAGGAGGGCGGCCTCGCGGAGACGTTCCGGAATTCCTAGGGCCTCGGCGACGAAGCGTCCGCCGGGCTCGAGCGTGGTGTGGTCCTCGGAGCCCCACAGAAGGGCAGAGACCCACGTGAGCCCGACCGGAATGCAGCCAGCCGCGCCGAAGCTCTCGCGATCGGCGTCGATGCCGGTGACCTCGCACAGACGCAGCATGGCGCCAGTAAGGAGCGCGACGTCCTCGCGGGTCGCGCCCTTTTGTGGGCCAAAGACGGCGGGGGCGTGGGCCGGCACCGTGCGCGTGTCCGCGAGCAACGTGTAGTCAAGCATCGCCGCCTTCATATTGAGCTGCGCGGTATCGATGGTGTCGAGTTGCACGAGTGCGGCGCCGCCCTTGGATAGCGCATAGCCGCGTGCGTCATGTGCGGCGGCACCGAGCGCGGTGAGAATGCCCGTGCCGCCGTCAATCGTGGCGGAGCCGCCGAGTCCCAGCACGATGTGCTTTGCGCCGCGCGACTCGGCATCCGCGATCAACACGCCGGTGCCATATGAATCTGCGGTGCGCGGCTCAAGCGCGTCCTTCACGGCGGGCAGACCCGTGGCCGCGGCGACGTCAATGTAGGCCGTCTGCGTGGACTGGTTGAGGAAGTAGGTTGCCTCGGTGAGCCGGCCCACGGCGTCGGTCGCTGGGAGCTGAACGGTGACCATGTGTTCGCCGCGGGCGGCTGCTGCCTCGGCGAGGACCTGGGCGGTGCCCTCGCCGCCGTCGGCCATAGGGAGGGTGACCACGGTGGCATCGGCAAGCTCGGCGCGGATGCCAGAGGCGATGCCTGCGGCGGCCTCGGCGGCGGTAGCCGAGCCTTTGAAAGAATCAGGGGCGACGATGATGAGGGGCGAATTCATAGAGACGAGTATAAAGGGTGGCGAAATCTCTCCAATTCTGTAGTTGTATAGAAATAGCTATAGAAATTTTTTGGAACCATTATTGCTGGTAGTGGCATTGATGTGGGGAAGCTAACGGGCGCGCGAGTTGCATTTTTGGGTGTGGCGGTGGAAACTATCAATCGTTAGGAATTAAGTCCCGTCACATGGGACGCTACATATAAAGGGGTCGCACATGACTGCATCGGTTGACACTCAAATTTCCGAGTATTACGACAAGCTTCTCAAGCGCAACGCTGGCGAACCGGAGTTTCACCAGGCTGTGTCCGAGGTTCTCGATTCTCTGAAGATCGTGCTGGGCAAGGACCCGCACTACGCCGACTATGGCCTCATTGAGCGTCTCTGCGAGCCGGAGCGCCAGCTCATCTTCCGTGTGCCGTGGACCGATGACAATGGCGACATTCAGGTCAACCGTGGCTTCCGCGTGCAGTTCAACTCCGCGCTCGGCCCCTACAAGGGTGGTCTGCGTTTCCACCCGTCCGTCAACCTGGGCATCATCAAGTTCCTGGGCTTCGAGCAGATCTTTAAGAACTCGCTCACCGGCCTGCCCATCGGCGGCGGCAAGGGCGGCTCGGACTTCGACCCCAAGGGGAAGTCGGACCGTGAAATCATGCGCTTCTGCCAGTCCTTCATGACGGAGCTCTACCGCCACATTGGCGAGTACCGCGACGTCCCAGCGGGTGACATCGGAGTTGGCGGCCGTGAGATCGGCTATCTCTTCGGTCAGTACCGCCGCCTGTCCAACCAGCACGAGTCCGGCGTCCTCACCGGCAAGGGTCTCACCTGGGGTGGCTCCCTCGTTCGCACCGAGGCCACTGGCTACGGTCTGGTCTACCTCACTAGCGAGATGATGAAGGCCCACAATGAATCCTTCGAGGGCGCCAAGGTTATCGTCTCCGGTTCCGGTAACGTTGCCATCTACGCCGCTGAGAAGGTTCAGCAACTGGGCGGCACCGTTGTCGCCATGTCTGACTCCTCCGGTTACGTCTCCACCCCGAACGGCGTGGACCTCGAGCTGCTCAAGGACATCAAGGAAGTTCGCCGCGCTCGTATCTCCGCGTACGCTGCCGAGGCCGGCAACGGCGCTGAGTACCACAAGGGCGGCAACATCTGGGAGGTCAAGGCCGACGTGGCTCTGCCGTGTGCCACCCAGAACGAGCTCGACGGCGAGTCTGCCAAGCTGCTCGCTGCCAACGGCACCCGTTACGTGGCGGAGGGCGCCAACATGCCGTCCACCCCGGAGGCTGTTCACTTCTTCCTGCAGAACGACATCCACTACGCGCCGGGCAAGGCTGCCAATGCCGGTGGCGTTGCAACGTCTGCGCTTGAGATGCAGCAGAACGCCTCCCGTGACTCCTGGTCCTTCGAATACACCGACCAGCGCCTCCACGAGATTATGTCCAACATCTTCAAGGACATCGACAAGACCGCGAAGGACTACGACCGCGAGGGCGATTACGTTGCCGGCGCGAATATCGCGGGCTTCAAGAAGGTTGCCGACGCTATGTTGGCGCAGGGTGTCATCTAGGGCTCCGATTCTTCCGGCTGCCTAAGCATTCCGCGGCTCCACTTTCCTCAGGGTTTGGTGGGGCCGCAGTTGTCTTTAGCGGAAACTCTTCACGTAGGCCGCTCGGTTGGGTAACCTGGGTCACAAAGGGAACTTTAAGGTATTTCAGAAGTAAAAGTAAGACGCCATCTGAAAGGAATTTCTCATGTCACGTATCACTTCTGTCTTCGCGAGTACCGTCCTCGCTGTTTCTTTGTCTGTGGCCCCTGCCCACGCGGCCATCGTGCGGGACGGCTCCGGTGGCTACGGCCAGATTGGTCAGGGTCCCATTGGTAACCCGGAGGCGGAGAGCGACTACGCCACTATTCACTACCCGCACCTTCCCACGGTTGTCCAGGGTCAAACGATGACCATCCGGCCGACCTCGATGACACGCCCGGACGGCTCCGTGGTGGCGGATCCGGCCGCGGAGGGGTACACGTTCTCCACGAATTTTGTCGATGACAACTACGAACTGCCATTTCGTGACGACATCGTCCAGGCCGCGCCCGATGGCACCCTGACTATCACGGCGAGCGATGCTGAATATCCCGGCATCAATGAAGTTGCTGTGGCCATCCATAATCCGAAGATTGGCCCCAGTGAGTACACCATCCTGCGCATTCACGTGGTACCGCCCACGCTCGCGGATGCGACTAACGAGAAGATGGACGTTGTCCACTACCGTGCCGTCATGGCGGAGCAGGGCTTTAGTACGACCCAGCCACCGGAGATCTGGTCGCGCGAGACGACCTCGCAGCTCAAAGATGGCCGCAGTGGTTACCGCTACGACATCGTGAGTCCGGATCCTGCGAAGGGTTGGACCGTGCCTGCCTGGGTGTCCGTCGATAAAGGCACGGGTAAGTTCACTGCGAATCCGCCCAAGGAACAGCCGAACGCGACGTTCGTTGTCCCGATTTCTATCCAGGATGTCGCCACCGGAGAGGTCACCATGTCGCAGGTAACGGTGCGCGTTGAGCCCGTGCGTGATGGGCAGGGACGATCGCGTGCGGAGCGTGCGCAGATGGTGAAGCTGTCGAGCGATATCTTTGCCGCGTTCTCGTCGCGCTAACGGGAAAGCCGCATTGAGCGATAATCTTGCGGACACTCGTGCGTGGGATCCCCGTTGTGGGGCGGAGTCCCACGTATTCTGGTGGGCATGTATCGCGTATTCGAGTCCCTTGACGAGCTTGTACAAATCCTGGAGCAGGCCTATGGCGTGCCCATGACGTCGAACTGCGTCGTCCCGCGCAACGATATGCTGGCACTTCTCGATGAGTTGCGCAATGCGCTGCCCGTCGAGCTCGATGATGCACAAGACGTGCTGGACCGCCAGGACGCCATCCTGGCCGGTGCGCAGGAGCGTGCTGACCAGACCATCGCGGACGCGGATCGCGATGCCCAGGACATGGTCGCGCGTGCACAAGAAGATTCGGATGGCATGCTCGCTGAGGCCCAGCAGCGTTCCACTTCGATGGTGGCACAGGCGGAAGATCGTGCCGCCCGTACCGTCGAGGATGCGCGTGCTGAGGCCGAGCGTCTTGTCGCACAGGGCAATCAGTCCTATGACCGTGCGGTGGCGGAAGGTCAGGCGGAGCAGGAGCGTTTGGTCTCCGAGTCTGAGGTCGTGCGCCGCGCGGATGACGAGGCACACCGCATCGTGGAGACCGCCCATGCGGAATCCTCGCGCCTGCGCCGCGAGTGTGATGATTTCGTCGACGAGAAGCTGTCTCAGTTCGAGGAATCGCTCACGGGCATCCTGCGTACCGTGGGCTCCGACCGTCAGGCTCTGCGCCGCGGCGCCGGTGCCTCCGGGCGCGGCGAAGAAGACTACAACGCGTACCGCGCGCAGCGCTAAGCGGGGAATAGCCCGGCGGCCCTAGCGGGTGTGCGCGTGGACGCGCGTGGGGGCATCGGCAGGCTGGGGGCGCCGGGTCTGTGCTGCCAGACCCGCGAAGAGCAGCGCGATGATGCTGCTGGGAATGGCGTAGAGGATCCACATTATGGTGAGCGACGTGGACCAATTGGCCGTGGCGTTGGTGCCAAACTCGAGTTCGTAGACGATATTCGTGAGGATCTCCACGGTGACCGTGCCGAGCATCATGCCAGCCACGGCAACGAAGACGGAGGCGACGGGGAACGTGCCGCGCCACGCTAAGACCGAGGCGGCGAAGATGCATAAACCCGAGGCGATAATGACCGTTACCGTGAAGGGGATTGGCAGCAGCGTAAAGATTCCGAAGCTGAGTCCGCAGGCGAACCCGCGGACGAGAAGCTGACGGAAGCCCAAGCACCGCGTGGTACCAGCGGTGCGGGGACGTGTGAAGTGGCGCGCAAGGAAGCCGATTCCCACGAGGAGAGCGCAGGGCACCACGGCAGCGAACACAAAAGCATGAAGGGCTTGTGGCGCCAGGGTGGCTACGGCGCTCGACGCGCTCGCGAGGGATTCGTTGGTCATAAGAAAAGAATAAGGACGTGCGCTACGCGGAAGAAAGCACTTTGGGTGTACTTAAAGGCCTTTGTGCGCACCTCGACAGGTGATTGCCAGAGAGCGGAGCAAATCTGTGTGCCCGGTAGGCGAACCGCCATGTATAGGGGCGTTCGGGGTAGGATATGTCATTGCTATGACTTCTCCACTTAAGTTTAATGTTGCGGACTTGCTGCGCGGACCGGATGCTGATGGCATGCCGCAGCAGCGCACGCAGACGGGGCCGGCGCCGGAGCGCATTGGTGTCGAAATGATTGCTATCCCCAAAGGTAGCGAGCTGGGCGTCGACGCGACGCTCACCCCGCTGGGCGGCGCGATTATGGTCGACGCCGATATCCATGGACAGTTGGAAGGCGAGTGCGCGCGGTGCTTGCGCCCGCTCACTCCGCCGGTGGACCTTCACATCACGCAGGTCTATGCCACGGACCCGGATTTCATTTCTGGTGATGCGGCGGATGAGGCGGACGAGGGCTCGGGTGACGAGACTCCGATCATCGAGGGTGACGAGATCGATATTCTTCAGGCCGTCATCGATGAGGCTGGCTTGACGCTGCCGTTTAACCCCACGTGTGAGGGCGGCTGCGACGTGCCGGAGGTCGAGGGCGTGACGCTGGGCACCTCAGGCGAAGAGGATAATACGACTGACCTGCGTTGGGCCGGACTGGAGAAGTTCCTGTGAGCAAGAAAACCAAGATGACGGGTGAAGAAGCGCTGGAGGCTGCGTTCAACTCGGTCGACCATGCGCCGCTGCTGGCGTCGCTCGGCATCGACATTCCGCATGACTTGCTCCGTCTTGCGCTGTCGCACCGTTCCTTCGCGAACGAGCACGGCCACTTGCCGAACAACGAACGACTGGAGTTTCTTGGTGACGCGGTGTTGGGCCTGTCCGTGGCCTCGCAGCTCTATACGCAGTACCCGTCGCGTCCTGAGTCTGATATCTCGAAGATGCGCGCGTCCATCGTCTCGCGCTACGGCTTGTCTGACATCGCACGCGAAATTGGCCTGGGTCAGTACATCCTGCTGGGCAAGGGCGAGACGACCACGGG
This sequence comes from Corynebacterium sp. CMW7794, assembly GCF_001563605.1. Taxonomy (NCBI): domain Bacteria; kingdom Bacillati; phylum Actinomycetota; class Actinomycetes; order Mycobacteriales; family Corynebacteriaceae; genus Corynebacterium; species Corynebacterium sp. CMW7794. The sequence continues at coordinate 79,975 of NZ_KQ961763.1, read as the reverse complement.
CGGCGCAGATAAAGACTCCATCCTGGCAGACACGATGGAGGCCCTTTTGGGCGCCATCTACCGCACGCATGGTTTTGAGCCAGCGCGCGCCGTGATTCTCACTCTGTTTAAGAAGAAGATCGACAACGCCACTGCCTCGGGCCGTCATTTGGACTGGAAGACGAACCTGCAGGAGTTGTGCGCGGAGCTGCGCGCGCCCATGCCGGTGTATTCGGCGACGTCCACCGGCCCCGAGCATGCGCAGACTTTCACCGCATACGCGCATGTCGCGGGTAAAGAGCTAGGAGTGGGTACCGGTCAGAACAAGAAGCTGGCCGAACAACAGGCAGCAGAAAAGGCCCACGGCGCGCTGACGGAGCACCCGGAGCTCGTTGCTGGCACCGTTGATAAGTGGACCCAGAGCTAGGTCTGCATGCCGGAACTTCCTGAGGTCGAGTCTGTCCGCCGGGGGTTGGTGGGCTATCTGCCGGGCCGCACGTTTGAACGCGTGGAGGTCCTTCACCCGCGGTCGAACAGGGGACAACTGGCGCCGCTGGCGGGCCTGCTCGTGGGGCGCACCGTCGCGGATGTCGCGCGCCGGGGCAAGTTCATGTGGCTCGAATTCGAGGGGGAGGACCGCAGTGATTCGCACCGCGACGTTCTCCATGTGCACCTGGGCATGTCGGGACAAATGCGGGTGGGCGAGGTTTCGTCGAAACACGTGCGGGTGCGCGCGAAGTTATCGGAGGGACTCGAACTGTCCTTTATCGACCAGCGCACGTTCGGCTATTGGCTCTATGGTCCCTGGTCGAAGATTGCACATATCGCGCCTGATCCCTTGGAACCAGCCTTCGATGTCGTGGCGACCGCGCGACGGCTGCGGCGAAAGAAGAGCGCCGTGAAAGTCGCGCTCATGGACCAGACCGTGGTGAGCGGAATTGGCAATATCTACGCGGACGAGGCGTTCTGGGCGGCGGGGATCCGACCGACGCGGCGCGCCTCGAGCCTGTTGCAACGTGAGGCGGTGGCGCTCCTCGGAGCGGCGTCGGACGTCATGGGGCGCGCGCTCGCGGTGGGCGGCACGAGCTTCGACGCCTTGTACGTCAACGTCAATGGCGAATCCGGATACTTTGACCGCTCCTTGCACGCGTATGGGCGAGACGGCGAACCCTGCGATCGGTGCGGCACGCCGCTGACCAAGATCGTGGTGGGCGGGCGCGGCACGCACTACTGTCCGAATTGTCAAAAATAGGGGAGAGTGAGATGTCTCCTGCCGCATGAGATAGGTAGATCCGGCTCACATACCCTATTGTTTTCTGCATGCAGGAAATTTTCAGCACCGTGCTCGGTGCGATTAACAACACTCTGTGGACATGGGTCCTTCCGTGGCTGCTCATCGCCGCGGGTCTCTTCTTTGGTTTCCGGACTGCCGTCGTGCAGATCCGTATGGTTCCCGATATGTTCAAGGCCATCGTCGAGCGCCCCAAGGGCGTGGGCGCCGACGAGGACGAGGAATACGGCGGCATCTCCGCGTTTAAGGCGTTCACCATTTCCGCGGCGTCGCGCGTGGGCACCGGCAACGTCGCCGGCGTGGCCGTCGCGATTTCCGTCGGTGGACCGGGCGCGGTGTTCTGGATGTGGGTGATTGCCATCCTCGGTGGCGCGACGGCCTTCATCGAGTCGACGCTCGCTCAGCTGTGGAAGATCCGCGACGGGGATACCTACCGCGGTGGCCCGGCGTACTACATGAGCCGCGGCCTGGGCTGGAAGAAGCTGGCGGCGGTCTTCTCCGTGGCCATCGCCATTACCTTCGGCTGGCTCTACGAAGCATTCCAGACCAACGCTATTTCTGAGTCCTTCGCGACCTCCTTCAACCAGGACTCCACGACATTTAAGGCCATCATCGGTCTGGCCGTTGCATTTGTCTCGGGTCTCATCATCATCGGTGGCGTGAAGCGCATTGCCAACATCACGCAGGTCGTCGTGCCCTTCATGGCGCTGGCATACCTCGCCGTTGGTCTCGTGGTCATCGTCATCAACATCGGTGAAGTGCCTGCAATGTTCCTCCACATTGTGGAGTCGGCCTTCGGCTTCAGCGAGGTCGCGGGCGCGACACTCGGCATGGCACTGATGAAGGGTATTCAGCGCGGCCTGTTCTCCAATGAGGCCGGTGAGGGATCTGCCCCGAACGCTGCGGCCACCGCGACGGTCTCGCACCCGGTCAAGCAGGGACTCGTGCAGACGCTCGGCGTCTACTTCGATACCCTCGTCGTCTGTTCCATCACCGCGTTCATCATCCTGCTGGGCACGGACTTCGAGTCCTTCGGCAGCGACGAGATCGCTGGCGTGGCCCTCACGCAGTCCTCGCTGAGCAACGTCGTGGGTGCATGGGGTACGCACTTCATCACCTTCATTTTGTTCTTCCTGGCCTTCTCTTCGGTGCTAGGAAACTACTACCTTGCGGAATCCAATATCACCTACCTCTTCAAGCAGAAGTGGGCGCTGTGGGGCTTCCGCGTTATCTCTGTGGCTTTCGTCTTCTACGGCGCCGTGGCCCCGCTGGGCACTGTCTTCGACCTGGCCGATACCGGTGCTGCCATCATGGTGCTGCTCAACGTCGCAGCCATCGTGCCGCTGTCGGGTGTGGCCATCAAGCTGCTCAAGAACTACAACGAACAGCGTCGCCAGGGCGTCGACCCCGTCTTCCACCGCGATATGCTGCCGGGCGTGTCCAACATCGAGGTCTGGGACGGTTCCGATCCTGTGACGCGTCGTAGCGTGGAAGACCGCCAGCACTTGAACGATAGTCTGGGAGACCACACCAACTTCCGCGAGTTCTAACTCGCCACGAGAAACCCAGATACCGAAATTTAAGGAGACCTCACCCCATGGTTCGCATGACCGCATTTGTTCACGGCTACGTCCAAGGAGTGGGGTTTCGTTGGTGGGTGCGCTCCCGCGCCCTAGAACTTGGCTTGGTCGGGCACGCCACAAACTTGAGCGACGGCCGCGTCCAAATCGTCGCGGAAGGGCCGCGCGAGGTCTGTGAGCGCCTCCTTGAGCTCACCCGTGAGCAGCCGTCCACGACGCGCCGCCCCGGCACGGTCGACACGGTCGTTCCGCAGTGGGCAGAGCCCAAGGGCGAATCGGGCTTTGTCGAACGCTAGACACTACGGGGAAGGTGGCTCATCCATCGCGTGGTGAGCACCGCAACGTCGAGCGACATAGTGCGGGGGACGCCGGCGCGGAGGAGTACAGCGTAGGGACGGAGGGCATCGGCAAGCTCAAAGACGTGCTGCCAGCCCTCGGCGCCCGCGTCGTTATCCGCGGCGAGCACGGCCACCCGCACGGAAGTGCCGGTATAAGGCCGAGCGCGCAATACCTGATTCCCGCACGATATCCGTGACGGTGATTGTCTCCCCTTCCTGCTCACCAGCGAGATGATTGAGTGCGCCAACGACACGATCGAAAGCGCTGTGTGCGGAGGCGTCATTGGCTTCGCGCACGGCGCGCAGTTGTGAATCGGAATGGAAAATCATGGGTAAGTTTGTTTTAATTTAAAATTAAAAAGTACTTATATCTGGGTCTGGCGCAGGGCTTGCTAGAATTGCACGAATGCACCTCAAATCGCTCACGCTCAAAGGATTCAAGTCCTTCGCGTCGGCGACGTCTATGAAATTTGAGCCCGGCATCTGCGCCGTGGTTGGTCCCAACGGCTCCGGCAAATCCAATGTCGTCGATGCCCTCGCGTGGGTCATGGGGGAGGGCTCCGCCAAAACGTTGCGTGGCGGCAAGATGCAGGACGTCATCTTCGCCGGTGCGGGTGACCGCAAGGCCTTGGGTCGCGCCGAGGTGACGCTCACCATCGACAACGCGGATGGTGCGCTGCCCATCGAGTACTCCGAGGTCTCCGTCACCCGCCGCATGTACCGCGACGGCGCGAGTGAATATGAAATTAATGGTGCCAAAGCCCGCCTCATGGATATTCAGGAGCTGCTCAGCGACTCCGGTATCGGCCGCGAGATGCACGTTATCGTCGGGCAGGGCAAGCTCGCGGAGATCCTTGAGTCGCGTCCGGGGGACCGCCGTTCCTATATAGAAGAGGCGGCCGGCGTCCTCAAGCACCGCCGCCGCAAAGAAAAGGCGCAGCGCAAGCTCACCGGCATGCAGGCGAACCTGGATCGCCTCCAGGACCTCACGGATGAGCTGGGTAAGCAGCTCAAGCCCCTCGCGCGACAGGCGGAAGCCGCGAAGCGCGCCGCCACGGTCCAAGCGGATCTGCGCGACGCCCGCCTGCGTCTCGCCGGCGATCAGGTCGTGCGCCTGCGCGCCGAATACGACAACGCGGAGAAACAAGCCGAGCTCCTCGCTGAACAGGTCGCCACGCTCCAAGCTCAGCTCGAAGCTGCAGAAGAAGCCCACGCCGACGTCGAGGCCCAGCTCGCCGTCGCGGCACCGGCTGCCGATGCCGCCCAAAAGCTGTGGTTCGATCTGTCCTCGCTCGTCGAGCGCGTCTCTGCGACCCAGCGCATCGCCACCGAGCGCGCCCAGAACGTCGGCGCCCAGGTCGCCTACTCCGGCCAGGATCCCGAGGATCTTGAGGCCCGCGCTGCGCGTGCCGACGAGGAACACGAGATGCTCCTCGAAGCGGCAGCGGAAGCCGCCATGCGCCTGGAGTCCCTGCGCGAAACCTTGCTGGAGAAACGGGAGGCCTTCGAGGCCGCCGACCGCGAACACATGGCCCAACTGCGCGCCATTGCGGACCGCCGGGAGGGCGTTGTCCGTCTTATTGCCGCGGAGGAGTCGCTTACTGCTCAGGTCGAGTCCGTCGAATCCGAGCTCTCCCGCCACGAGGAGACCCTCGGTTCCACCCGTGAGCGCACGCAGGCCGCCCAGCGCGAGGCCGACAGCGTCGCGGATAAGCTGGCGGCCCTCGATGCGGAACGCCAGCCCCTCGAAGAAGCCCACGTGCGCGCCGCTACGGAATCCGATGCCGCCGATAAGCGCCTCGAGCAGCTGCGTGACGGCCAGCGCGAACGCGAACGCGCCGTCTATACGCTGCGCTCGCGCATCGAGACGCTGGCAACCACCGCGCCGGAGACCGCTGATCTCGGTCCCGACTTCCATCCGCTCGCGGACTTCCTCACGACCTCGCAGGAAACGGCCGTCGCCGCGGCGCTGGGCGCCTTCGCCGACGCCCAGGCCGGCAGCCTCACCCCTGAGCTGCTCACGCAGCTTTCCGATGCCGCCCGCGCCACGCTCTTCGACACCTCCACGTACCACGACCCGGGGGACTGGCGCCTCGACGCGACGCTCCCAGGTGGCTGCTCGTGGCTACTCGACCACGTCACCGCAGTTCCGGAAGTCCGCGCCGCCGTCACGCGGCTCCTCGCCGACGTCGTGCTTGCCCCCGACGCGTCTGCAGCCCGCGCCCTCGTCGCGGAGGATCCGCGCCTGCGCGCCGTGACGCCTGACGGCCTTCTCGTCGGTGAGGGCTGGGTTCAAGTCGGCACTGGCGCGCAGACCACCGTCGAGGTCGCCGCCCGCATCGCCGCCGCCGAAGCCGAACTCGTAACCGCCCAAGCGGAGCTCGAGGAACTTTCCGGCACGTTCGAGGGCGCCAAGCTCGCCGCGGAAGACGCCCGCGTCACCGCCGCCTCCGCGAAGGCCGCGCTGCGCGAGCACGACACGCAGATTGAGGCGTGGAAGCGCGACCACCAGCGTCTCCTGTCCCAACATGCGGCGAATAAGGCGGAGCACGAGAAGGCCGCCGCTCGCGCCACGGACATCGAGGTCCAGCTCACGCAGCTGCGCGAGCAACTCGCCGAGGCCCGCGACCGCCTCGCCCGCGTCGACGCGGACGACACCCCAGACGAGCCCAGCTCCCAGGTCCGCGACGAGGCGAACGCCGCCCTCGAACAGGTCAAGGCCATGGAGGTCGAGGCCCAGCTCGCCGCGCGCTCCGCCCAGGACAAGGTCGCCCAAGTGGCCGGCCGCGGCGATGCCCTGCGCCGCCAGGCTGAGCACGAACGCCAAGCGAAGGCCCGCCACGAACAATCCATGGCTCGCCGCCGCGCGCAGGCCGAACTCGCCAGCACCGTCGCCCGCCACGCCCGTGACCTCGCCGCGCGCGCGAGCCTCGCCCTGGATCGCGCCACCGAAGAACGCGACGCCGCGCTGGCCGAGCGCACCCGCCTCCAATCCCACGTCCAGCAGGCCGCGGCCCAGGTCTCCGCCGCGCGCTCGCAGCTCGACCGACTCACCTCGAACGCGCATAACTCGGATATCGCACGCTCCCAGGCCCAGGTCCGCCGCGACGAGGCCGAAGCTAAGCTTGTCGAGCAGCTCGGCCTGTCGATGACGGATCTGCTCCGCGATTACACGCCGGGCGAGGACTTCGACCGCGCCGCGGAGACGAAGCGCCTCAAGCAAGCCGAAAAAGACTTGAACTCCCTGGGCAAGGTCAACCCGCTGGCCCTCGAAGAATACAAAGCGCTGGAGGAGCGCTACACCTTCCTTTCCACGCAGCTCGATGACGTCATCCAGGCGCGCAAGGACCTCACCGGCGTCATCGAAGACGTCGACGAACAGATTCTCCAGCTCTTCACGGACGCGTGGAACGATGTCGAGGCCGAGTTCCCCAAGGTCTTTCAGACCCTCTTCCCAGGCGGCGAGGGCCGACTCGTCCTCACCGACCCAGACGACATGCTCACCACGGGTATTGAGGTTGAGGCTCGCCCGCCGGGAAAGAAGGTCAAGCGTCTGTCCTTGCTTTCCGGTGGCGAGAAGTCGCTCACCGCGCTGGCCATGCTCGTGGCCATCTTCCGCGCGCGCCCCAGCCCGTTCTACGTCATGGACGAGGTCGAGGCCGCCCTCGACGACGTCAACCTGCGCCGACTCATTGCGCTCTTCGAGGAGCTGCGCAAGGACTCGCAGCTCATCGTCATCACGCACCAGAAGCCGACGATGGACATCGCAAACGTGCTCTACGGCGTGACCATGCGCGGCGACGGCGTTACGCGCGTCATCTCGCAGCGCATGACGCGCGCCGGCGACGCCCCGGGCTCGGAGGCCGCGGCTGCCGATGCCGCGCGCCTCGGCGTGGACGCCCCCGCTAGCCGGGGGTGAGTCGCGGCTTTGCTGTGCCCGACTCGTGTGTCTTTGGCACTATAGAGAGCATGAACACAACTCTTACCGTCGTTATCGTCGTTGCTCTCCTGCTTCTCATCATTCTTGGAGTGATTATTGGAGGCAAGAAGCGCGGCGAAGCGAAGAAGGTCTCTTTCGAGAAACCGGCTGAGATTGAGGAAAAGCAGCTCACGCAGGAGCAGAAGTCCGGCAACTACCAGGCCCAGGGCGGCTTTAACTTCACGCAGGCTGGCCCAGCAAAGGAGCCGGTGACTCCACCGTCGAACCCGAGCGCACAGCCGGGTTCCGCTGAGCCGAGCGCAACGGCGATGGCCAACGAGCAGCTGCGCGGCGAGACTCCGAAGACTGAGCCTAAGACGCCGGAGCCCGTGAAGTCCGAACCCGCTGCGCCGGTCCAGGACTCGAAGGTCGTCGAGGAAACTAAGCCGGAGCCGGTGAAGTCTGAGCCGACCGCCCCGGTTCAGGAGCCGGAAGCGGAGAAGCCTGCTGCGGGTGCTGCAGCTGCCGGTGCCGCAGGCGCTGCTGCTGCAGCAGCTGTTGGTGCGGCGGCGACCGAGAACGTGGAGGCCGAGAACGTGGAGGCCGAGGAGGCCGCTGCACAGGCAGATGCCGTAGCGGAGACCACACGCGACGAGGTCGAGGAAGAATCCGCGACGGAAGACTCGCCGGTCTTTGACGAGGTCGCCGAGGATCCGGATGACGCCGACATCGCAGATGCGGTGGACGACATCGAAGACGACGCGGATCTCGAGCGCACCCAGGAGGCTGCGGCTGCGGCCGAGGCACAGACGGCATCGGCCGCTGAAGCCCGCGAGGTCACCGAGGTTCCGGAGGAGCCGACGTCCGAGACCGCGTCCGAGGACACCGAGCTGGTGGAGACGCCGGCACAGCCGACGGAGGACATTGCGCCAGCGGCTGGTCGTCTGGGCAAGCTGCGTGGACGCCTGTCGCGTTCGCAGAACGCCATCGGACAGGGCCTCATGGGCATTCTGTCCGCGGGCGACCTGGACGATGACGCGTGGGAGGAAATCGAAGATACCCTCATCATGGCGGACCTAGGTACCAAGGCCACGATGAAGGTCACCGAGTCTCTGCGCGAGAAGATCGCCGAGCGCGGCGTGAACTCCGAGGCGGAGGCCCGTGAGATGCTCCGCGAGTCGCTCATCGAGGTCGGCCACCCGGAGATGGATCGCTCCATCAAGGCCATGCCGAACCAAGGCAAGCCGGCGGTCATCATGGTCGTGGGCGTCAACGGCACCGGCAAGACGACGACCACGGGCAAGCTCGCCCGCGTGCTCGTCGCCATGGGCCACCGCGTCCTGCTCGGTGCGGCGGATACGTTCCGTGCCGCGGCCGCTGACCAGCTCGAGACCTGGGGTCGCCGCGTCGGCGCCGATACTGTGCGCGGCAAGGAGGGCGCGGATCCTGCGTCCGTCGCATTCGATGCCGTCGCGAAGGGTGTGGAGCAGGGTGTCGACGTGGTGCTCATTGACACGGCCGGCCGTCTGCACACGTCGACTGACTTGATGGACCAGCTGGGCAAGGTCAAGCGCGTGGTCCAGAAGAAAGCCGAGGTCGACGAGGTCCTCATGGTCATCGACTCAACCGTGGGCCAGAACGGCCTCGTACAGGCGCGCGTGTTCCGCGAGATCGTGGATATCACGGGCGTCGTGCTCACGAAGCTCGATGGCACCGCCAAGGGCGGCATCGTCTTCCAAGTTCAGGAGGAGCTCGGCGTGCCGGTCAAGCTCGTGGGCCTGGGCGAGGGCGCGGATGACCTCGCGCCGTTCGAGATTGAGGGCTTCGTTGACGCCCTGCTTGGCGACAAGAAGTAAATCGAACACGTGATGAGCTCCGCAGTGAACTGCGGAGCTCTTTTTATATCTGCTTAATCGCCGACGGTCTTCGACGCGACGAAGTCCGGATCCTCGGCGCCGTCCGCGTCGATGATGAAGTCGCCGTCGCGCATGTCGACGCTGAACGTCCAGGCGGGGAGTGCGTCAGGAAGATCGGCGGGGGCGATCGTGCTGAAGTCGTCGTTCATCGTCACGACGATATCGCCACGCGCGATAGACGTCGTTTGTGAGCACATGGGAACTGCGGTGTGTTCCGGATTGAGGGTGGGTTCCTGGACCGTCACGGCGGTGGAGTAGCCGCCGTTGCCGAAGCGCAGCCCGACACGTTCATCTGCGCTGCTCGCAACGTCCACGAGCGTGGGGAGTGCTTTGATGCCACCGTCGAATTCGAGATTGAGATTAAAGCACAGGCGCCCCCAGCTCGATCCCACGACGTCGTCCATGGTGAGCTGGTTAACGTCGCTGAGCCACGTCCGAATATTCGTGCTCCCGCCTGCGAATTCGATGGCGGTATCGGGTGACTCGACCGTGTCGAGGCCCTCCGTGGTGCGTGCGAAGCGTTCCTGATCGAGGGGGATGGCGCCGGTGCGGGCATCCTTGAAGCCTTCGCCGGGAGCCTGGACGTTGTCGAAACCGTCAAAGTTCGTGAGCACGCCGAGCTCGACCGCGCGGTTGGTGAGCGCCATGAGGTCGTTGGCCAGGGGCGCGACTCGTTCCACATTGTCTGAGGCGGTCATCTGGAACTGCTCGAGCGGAGTTCCCTTTGGGCCGAAAACGGAGAAGAGGGGAGTGGACTGCATCTCGGTGTCTTCGAGGCGGTAGACCGTCCAGTCCGCGAGCGCTGGATCCTTAAATGACGTGGGTTCTGCTACTTCTTCGGTTTCCATGCCCTCACGGAATTCCGTGGCTTCGACAAAATTGATCATGGAGATGAAGAGTCCCGGCTTATCCTCGCTGTCGACGGCAGTCATGCCGGCGCAGGATTTTCCGTCGAGGAGGACGTCGCTTGCGGTCGAATCGGCTCCGACGTCGAGTCCCGCTGACTCGTCGAAGCCCGCCTGCACGAGGAAAGGCATGGGCAGCTCGCAGTTGGCGAGGCGGCCGTCCACAAAGAGACGTTCCACATCGCCGTCTGCGAGGGGGAATTCTGTCTCCGACTGTTGGTTGGGCAGATCTTCTTTTGACTTGAGCTCGGGCAGCGCCGAACACCCGCTGAGTGCGAGGAGGGCAACGGCAGGCAGTGTGAGAAAGCGAGGGTGCATAGCGGTGTCCTTAGGGGATAGTGAAGTTATTTCACCTTACCTAACCATCTCGTTACCTGCATCACACATGCGGGCGGGGTATGGGGGCATCGGAAAGCTCTGTGCCTTGTCGAACGAACGAAAGGTAATGTGACCTGGGACGAGCCCCGATGGTAGGGTTGAAAACGCTGTATTTAATGCGCATCTGTCCTATTTCAACCAATGTTTGTGAGGCGAGTTCTTTCGTGACTCTTAGCTTTGTTGTCCTCCTCGCAGCCTTGGCATTGATCCTTGCACCCGGGCTCGTCAAGCTCATGGACCGGCAGGCGGGTTACCCGCTTGCGGTCCTTTTTGTTGTGGCCGCGGGGCTCATCATCTCTCGTCTGGGGGACGTGCTGGACGGCACGCCTCTCACCGTCACGTATACCTGGGTTCGCAATTTCGTGGAACCAGGCATGGACGTGAGCGTGTCCCTGCGCGCGGACGCGCTGAGTGCTTTCTTTGCCTTGCTTGCTCTTATCATCGGCGCTGTGGTGTTTACCTATTCCGCGGCGTATCTGCCGAAGAAACAGGGGAATACCAGTTTCTACGTCCTGATGACGGCATTCATGCTGTCCATCCTCCTGCTGGTGTTGGCTAATGACGTGGTGTTGCTCTTCGTCGCGTGGGAGCTTGTCTCCCTCGCGTCATTCATGCTCATCGCGCGTTCCGGCTCCGGCGGCGAGGCAGGCTCCCAGCGCACGTTGATCCTCACCTTCATTGGTGGACTCACCTTGCTCACCGCGCTGGCGATTGCGGCGACGGCAGCAGGGACGACGCACATTGAACTCATTCTGGCCTCTGACGTGTGGGCACAGCGCCCGGGCCTGACCGCGGGCGTCGCGGTGCTCGTGGCGATTTCCGCGTTTACGAAGTCCGCGCAGTTCCCATTCCACTTCTGGCTCCCAGAAGCCATGGCGGCGGCGACCCCGGTCTCGGCCTTCCTGCACGCCGCGGCCGTCGTCAAGGCGGGCATCTACCTGCTCGTGCGTTTCTCCACCATCTTCCACGACGTGGCCGTATGGAACTGGCTACTTATCGTGGTGGGCATGGGCACGGCGATCATGTCCGCCGTCTTCGCGGTGCAGAAGACCGATCTGAAGAAGCTCACGGCATACTCGACCGTCTCGCACCTGGGCTGGATTGTGGCGACCATCGGCGTCGGCACCCCCTTCGCCATCGCGGCCGCCATCGTGCACACGGCGGCGCACGCGCTGTTCAAGTCTTCGCTGTTCATGCTCATCGGCGTCATCGACCACGAGGCGGGTTCCCGCGACATTCGTCGCTTGGGCGTGCTGTGGAACAAGATGCCGTGGACGTTTGGTTCCGTGGTCATCGGCGCAGCCTCCATGGCGGCGGTCCCGCCGCTGCTGGGTTTTGTGTCCAAGGAAGGCATGCTCACCGCGTTTGAGGATGCCCCGATTGGCTCAGTCGGCCAGGTGATCCTGTTGCTTGCCGCGGGCATCGGCGCGTTCTTTACCTTTACGTATTCCGCGAAGATCGTCTTCGGCGCCTTCTTCGACGGCCCGCGTGATGTGAGTGGCGTCCACGAGGCGCCGGTGCGCCTGTGGCTCCCGGCCGCGTTGCCCGGATTCATGTCCTTCCCGCTCGTGTTCATCATGGGGCGTGCGGACGAGCCTGTCGATGCCGTCGTGGATGCGGTCGGCTTAGAGTCCCACACCCACTTGGCACTGTGGCATGGTCTTACCATCCCGCTTCTCATTTCAGTGACGGTGCTCGTGCTCGGTGTTGTGGGCGTTGTGTTCCGCAAGCGCTTCTGGGCCGCGTTCGAGTCCCGCCCATTCCTGCCGCGCAGCGGCAACGAGCTCCTGCACTCCATGCAAAAGGGCGCGACGTGGATTGGTCGCCAGCTCGGCCGCATGTCCGATACGCATAATCCCTCGCGCCTCATGCTGCCTATTGTGCTGCTCATTATCGTTCTTGCAGGTGCCGCTCTCATTGGCGAGGGCGTCGACGGCGTCGCGTTGGCACCGCGCGTTCCTGGCTTGGACAACCCGTGGGATATCATCCCGCTGCTCATCGTGGCGCTGTCCATGATTGGCCTGGTGCGCACGCACAACCGACTCACCGGTGCTGTCATGATTGGTATCGCTGGTGCGGGCGTGACGCTGCAGATGCTCATCATGGGCGCGCCGGACGTGGCGCTTACGCAATTCCTCGTTGAGGCGTTGTCGGTCATCGTCATGATGATGGTCCTGCGTTACCTGCCGGAGCGTTTCCACAACGTGCAGAACACCTCGCGTCGCACGGGCTCGATTGTCATCGCCATCCTTGCTGGTATCGCCGCCTTCCTTGGCGTGTGGGCTCTCATGGGCCGCCACGAGCGCTCGAGCCTCGCGGAGTGGTACCTCAACGAGGCACCCGGAATTACTGGCGGCGACAATGTCGTGGCGACCATCATCGTCGAGTTCCGTGGACTCGATACCTTGGGCGAGCTGTCCGTGCTGGGCATGGCTGCCGTCGTTATCGCTGCGATTACCTCGACGCTGCCGCGTTTCCCGTTTACCTCGGGCACGCGCCCGGCGCCCTTCGGCCAGTCGCAGCTCAACTCCGTGCCGCTGCGCAAGGCCCTCATCCTTGTGGCGCCGATGCTGGTTATCTTGTCGCTCATCGTCTTCTACCGCGGACACCAGGTCTCGGGCGGCGGCTTCCCGGCCGCGCTCATCATGGGTGCCGCGATCGGCTTGGCGTACCTGTCCCGTGGCTCGGATGAGATCGTCTTCGGCCGCATGACGCCTATCCACCTCACCGGTATCGGCATCCTTGTTGCGCTGTCCGCCGGTTTTGTGGGCTACTTCCATCACGGCTGGGGCAACGGCGGCTTCCTTGCTGCTATTCACGCCGAGGCCTTCGGCCAGCACTGGACAACGTCCATGATCTTCGACTTGGGTATTTACCTTGCGGTGCTGGGCATGCTCACCATGGCCATCAACGCCCTGGGTGGTTACTTGCGCCCCGGTACAGAGCGTGACTACCTGCCGTGGGTCCACGGGGACGACTCCTCGCTGCCCACGACGCCGCGCATCACTATGGATAACGCGGACGATCCGTACCCGGCCCCGATTAACCCCTCGACCGACCCGTTGGCCTTGCTCAATGAACGCGAGGCTCGCACCAAGAAGCCGTCTGTTCGCGCAGCACGGATGAAGGGGGAGAAGTAAATGTATCTCGCACTTACCATTGGTATTTTGATGGCCGCTGCGGTCTATCTCATCCAACAGCGTGGCCTTGTCCACATCGTGTTGGGCATGATGGCCTTTAGTCACGCTGCGAACCTCACGTTGCTGGCCACGGGCGTCTACTCCTACCGCGGCGAATCCTTCCCTTCCCGCGTCGATGCCGCCGAGATGGCAGACCCGCTGCCGCAGGCTTTCGTGCTTACGGCGGTTGTTATCTCCATGGCGACAACGACGATTTTGCTTACCATGGCGGCCATGGGCGCCAACGACGACACGGATGTCGTCGAGCCGGTGGATGACAACACTGTCGACCACGCGTTTAGCACCTTGGGTCGCGACGCAAAAAACCGCGACATTCTGGAACGCTCCGCAAATGCGGTGCAGCGCATTAAGAACCCGGATGAGGGCGCGCTTTCTCCCAACGCCGCGAATGCTGAAGGGGGCGAGAAGTAATGCAACTTGCAAGTCAGCTCCTCCCGCTGTTCCCCGCGGTCCCGCTCGTTTCTGCTGCGTTGGCTCTGCTGGCGCCGTGGCGCCGCGTGCGTGACGCCATCATGCTCATCATCCCGGGTATCGGCATCTTCGCCGGCCTTGGTCTGCTGGCGTTTACGTCGCAGAACGGCGTCGTCGCGCATACCGTGGGTCTGTACGTGGGCAATGCCGGTATCGCCTTTGCGGCCGACTCTTTCTCAGCATTGCTCATTATCACGACGATGATCGTCTCGTTCGGCGCGAACTGGTTCGCCATCGTGGGTGGCGAGACCAAGTCTCGCTACTATCCTGCGTTGACGCTCATTCTCATCACCGGCGTTAACGGCGCGCTCATCACCGCGGATCTCTTTAACTTCTTCGTGTTCATTGAGGTCATGCTGCTGCCGTCCTACGGCCTCATCACTATGTCCGGTACGTGGTCGCGTCTCGCGGCTGGCCGTGCCTTCGTCCTCGTCAACCTCTTTGCGTCGACGTTGCTTATGGTGGGCGTGGGCTACATCTACTCGGTCGCTGGGGCGGTCAACCTCGCGGCGCTTAAGGGCGCTGCCGCTGGCAACGGCCAGGTTACCGTCGCGGCCGGACTCATCGTCATCGCCATCGCAGCGAAGGCGGGTGTCTTCCCCGTGCAGTCCTGGCTGCCGCGTACCTACCCGGGCACCTCGGCAGCGGTCATGGGCCTGTTCTCCTCGCTCCACACCAAGGTCGCCGTCTACATGCTCTTCCGCCTGTGGGTCGTGCTCTTCGACATGGACGCGCGGTGGAACGTACTCATCATCGTCATCATGATCATTTCCATGGCGATTGGCGCCTTTGGCGGCTTGGCGGAAAACTCCATCCGCCGCGTGCTGGGTTATCAGATGCTCAATGGCATGCCGTTCATCTTGGTCATGCTCGCCTTTACGGGCGAGGACCCGCAGCGCGCGCTGGCCGCCGGCATTCTCTACACGATTCACCACATGATTACGGTGGGTTCGCTCATCCTGGCCTCCGGCGCCATTGAGGAAACGTATGGCACCGGAAACTTGTCCAAGCTGTCTGGCTTGGCCCGCCGCGACCCGCTCATCGCGTGGATCTTCGCAGCCGGTGCCTTCTCCATCGTGGGCTTCCCGCCTTTCTCCGGTATGTGGGGCAAGGTCATGATCGTCTTCGAGGTGGCGCGCACCGGTACCGCGTGGGCCTGGGTCGTCATCACCGCTATTGTCATCGCGTCCTTCGCGGCCTTCTTGTCCATGCTGCGCGTGTGGCGTGAGGTCTTCTGGGGCAAGCCGCTGCCGGTGGAGAAGGTGCCCGATGAACTCGTCATTCGCAAGTACCTCATGGCGCCGTCTTTGGCGCTCATCCTGGGCTCGCTGTGTATGTTCATCTTCGCCGGCTTCGTTGTCGACGTGACGCTCACGGCGTCGGGCGATCTCCTTAATGTGGATGCCTACTCCGCCGCTATTTTGGGCGATGACCCGGTGGGCATGCCGCAGCTCGATGGAATTCAGGAGGGCCGTTAAATGGATATTAAGCGGATTCTGCATGGCTGCGTCTATGCACCGTGGCTCGTCAAAGAAATCTTTGTCGCAGGTTTCTCGCTCGCACTCGATTCTTTGAAGCCGAATAATGGCTATCATCCGGTCGTGTTGCGTTATCCGCTGCGCGTGACCGATGCCTGGGATATTTTCTGGTTCACGTCGTCGATTACGGCGACGCCGGGAACGCTGTCGCTGGGTTTGCGTGAACCTCCGCGTGAAGGTTTACCGCGCATCGTCCTCGTTCAAGCGGTGCAGGGCGACGATCCTGCTGACGTGATGGCAAGCCTCGCAGACATGGAAGAGCGCGTGGCACCCCACGTTAAGGGCATCGACTATGGCGTGCCCGGACAAGGAGACGCGACAGAGCTCGACCCAGCGTTCTACGAATATACTTTGGAGACCGTTGGCCGGCACATGCGCGCGCCGGATATGGCTCATGCGGATGACACACCGCTGGCTGCAGATGACACGCCGAAGACGACACCGGCTGATCTCCTCCGCGCCAACCGAAAGGAGCAGAAGTAATGATTGACTTCGCGAATCTTTCCCTCTTCGGGTGGATTGTTGTCATCTGCATCTTCATCATGGGAGGTGCCGTGTGCGCGGGCCTCCTGCTTGCCTTGCGCTCGCGTGATGAGCTCACCCGCACGGTGATTTCGGACCTCGTGTTCTACGGCATGATCGCCATGTTTATTTCGTGGACGCTGCTCAACGACATGTCCATTGCGTACGACATCGTGTTGCTGGCAGCCATCGTCGCCGGCGTGCTGCCCACCCTGTCGATGTCCCGCATTATTTCGAAGGGCAGGAGGTAAACCCCATGACGATTGCAGAGATTATCGCGGCGGTGCTCGTCATCGCTGCCACCGTCATGGTCGTTGCAACGACCGTGGCGCTGTGGCGCGCTCCCGATGCCCTCACGCGTGTCAACCTGCTCGGTCCCACCGTAGGTGTGGCCGTGCCCTTGCTCCTTTTCGCCAAGCTCATCATCGATTGGTCGACGACCGGCTTCGATTTTTGGAACCTGGTCAAGGTACTGCTCACGCTGTTTGGTGTGTGGATTATCGGGTCCGTGGGCTCGTTCTACATGGGCCGTTCCATCTACGGTGTGACGGTCACCGACGTGAAGTTTGCACGCCGCAAGGCCGCGCGTGAGTCTAAGGACCACAAGGTGGTGGCAGACAATCCACTGCCGGCCGGCATTGTGCCGGATCCTAACGCCCCGCAGTCCCCGGGGGATGCGGCAGCACAGTAGGAACGAGGCGCCGGTGAGCTTCTGCTCGCTGGCGTCTTTGTGTTTTTCTAGTCGTCGAAGCTGAGCTCTCAGGTTCAGTGGTGCGAAGTAAGCGTCGGGCGGGTGGTTCGGGCTGTCTGGTGGAACGGTGGTCATGAGAGGCTACCCCTCCATCAAGGCGTTAGATTATATGTTCGAGAGCTACGGCAGCCCGGCATATCCATCCCCGTTGGCGTTGGTCAACACTTTCGAATGCTTAACGTGGGAAGCTGTGCGGGCGGGCGAGACGAGGTGGGGCCGGGCCTTTAAATTCAGGCCGGGCGTTCGGGCGATCGGGGGTAACGGTGCAGGTGATAGCGCTGACCGGATTGGGGGGTGACATGCGAAAGGTGAATCCAAGCTGTGTTTCTATAGTGTGACAGGTAATGTCCTTCGCGTACCTATCAACCTATAGAAAAGGGCGAGACGGATGACTCCCGATCAACTGGCTGCGGTGTCCGGCAACTCCGCGTGGATGCTTATCTCTGCTGCATTAGTGCTTCTCATGACGCCGGCCCTGGCGTTGTTTTATGGTGGACTTTCGGATAAGCGAAGTGTCCTCAACATGATGATGATGTCCTTCGGCGCGCTCGGCATGGTCTGCGTCGCCTACGTCCTGTGGGGCTGGTCGATGTCCTACGGCACGCAGTCGTGGGGCGGCGTGGTCGCGAACCCGTTCGAGTTCTTCGGACTGCGCGACTCTATTACGGACGCGGACGGCAACTACATCGCGGGGGCGTCCGGGTATGCGAACGTCATCGATATCGGATTCCAGCTCACCTTTGCGGTGATCTCTACCGCAATTATTTCCGGTGCGCTGCTGGGCCGCGTGAAGTTCGGTACGTGGCTGGCTTTTAGTGGTCTGTGGGTGACTTTTGTTTACTTCCCGCTGGCGCACATGGTCTGGGGTGGGGGATTGCTCTCCCACGCGGAGCGTTCCCTTTCTTCCTGGATCTTCGGCACCGTTACTGAGGCCGGTGAGACCACCGCGGCAGTCTCGCCGGTGGACTTTGCAGGCGGCACCGTTGTGCATATCTCTGCTGGTACCGCGGCACTCGTTCTCGCCATCGTCGTGGGTAAGCGTGCCGGCTGGCCCACCAAGGTCTCTCGTCCGCATAACCTGCCCATGGTCATGACAGGCGCGGCGCTGCTCTTCTTCGGCTGGTTCGGCTTCAACGGCGGCTCCGCCTTCGCCGCGGATGGTCTGGCGGGCCTGGCGTGGCTCAACACGGCGGCGGCGACCGCAGCGGCCATGCTCGGCTGGATGGCTGTGGAGGCCATTCGAGATAAGGCGGCCACGTCTCTCGGCGCGGCCTCCGGTGTTGTTGCTGGACTTGTCGCCATTACTCCCGCCGCTGGCGCGCTGACGCCGGTGACCTCGTTGATTCTGGGTGGCATCGGCGGCGCGGTGGCGTGCCTGGGCGTGGGGCTGAAGTACACATTCGGCTTCGATGACTCGCTCGACGCGGTCGGCGTGCACCTCGTCGCCGGTCTGTGGGGCACCATCGGCTTGGCACTTTTTGCCAGCGAGGGCGGCCTGCTTACGGACGATGCAGGCTACGGCGTTAAGCTCCTCATTATTCAGACCGTCATCGCGGTGGTCGCTATGGTCTTCGCTGGAATCGTCACGCTAGTCATTGCGCTGGCACTCAAGTACACCCTCGGCTGGAGGATTGAGGACGAAGACGAGGCGGCCGGTGTCGATGTTTCCGAGCACCGTGAGTCGGGTTACGATCTGGCCGCACAATCTGGCATGCGAGCACCCGCTACTATGATTGGCAGTACGAATAATTCCACGGCGCCTACCATCCCGCCGCGCACCGACGTCAAGGAGTAACCCATGAAGCTCATCACCGCAGTAGTCAAGCCCTTTACCCTTCCGGACGTGCGTGCAGCGCTGGAGCAGCTCGATGTCCACGGCCTGACCGTGACGGAAACCCAGGGCTTCGGTCAGCAACGCGGCCACAGCGAGGTCTACCGCGGCGCCGAGTACGCCACGGACTTCGTGCCGAAGGTCAAGCTGGAGATCGTCCTCGCCGATGAGCAGGTGGACGAGGTACTCAACGCCATCGTCGAGTCCGCGTACACCGGCAAGATTGGTGACGGCAAGGTCTGGGTCACCCCGGTCGAGGACCTCATCCGCGTCCGCACCGGCGAGCGCGGCGAAGCCGCCATTTAGTCCCGTGACACCATCCGACATTCGCGCCGAGGCTTATGCCTCGGCGCTTGCCGTTGTCCGCTCTCTCGATCTGCCCCAAGGCACCGCGCTCGCCGCGACAGGGTCGTTCGCCCGCCAGGAGATGACCCCACGCTCGGACATCGACCTTATTCTCCTCCATCCCGCTGACAAGGAGCTGGACGAGGAAAAGGTCGCGCAGATGTGGTACCCCGTGTGGGACGCGAAGTACCACCTCGACTACGCGGTGCGAACGCCGGACGAGTGTGCGGACATTGCGGCAGAAGATGCATCGGCAGGCTTTGCGCAGCTGGATCTTGCCTACGTCGCGGGCAATAAGCTGCTCGTCGATGAAGCCCGCGCGAAGTTGCTCGCCGTCTGGCGGCGCCAGCTCCAGCGTGGGTTCGATGCGTTTATTGATACTGCCATCGCGCGCTGGCACCGGTCCGGCGCCGTCGCCGCGATGACGAACCCGGAGCTTAAGAACGGCAGGGGAGGGCTGCGCGATATTCAGCTCCTGCGCGCACTCGCGCTGGGCAACCTGTGCGATAATCCGCGGCTCGATACGCAAAAAGAGCTCTTGCTCGACGTGCGCACCCTGCTCCACGTCCACGCGCGCCGCCATCGCGACGCGCTCGACCCCGAATTCGCCGCGGATATCGCGGAAGACCTGGGGTTTAAGGACCGCTATGAGCTCTCCGCCGCGCTCGTCGAGGCCGCCAGCGCGGTCGACCATGCCCTAGAAAGAGGCCTGGCCACCGCCCGCGGGCTCGTAGGGAAAAGGGAGCGGAAAGGGATCCGGCGGCCGCTCGACATCGACGTCATCGACGCCGGGGGCACTATTACGCTCTCGCGCAACCCCAACCTAGAGGATCCGTGGCTGCTCACGCGCGTTGCGGCGGCGTCGGCACGCACGGGCATTCCCGTTTCCGAGGCGACGTGGGTGCAGCTCCAAGAGCTACCCACGGTCACGGACCGGTGGCCACAAGCCGCGGTGGATGACTTTTACTCCATCCTGTCCTCGCCGCGCCATACCCCGCGGGTTATCGAAGACCTCGACGCGCATGGCCTGTGGGAGCGGCTCGTGCCTGACTGGGCGCATATCCGTGGCCTTCTGCCGCGGGAGCGGTCGCACACGCATTCCGTCGACGCGCATTCCATCAACACGGTGGCGCGCTGTGCGGAGGCCCGCACGACCGTCGCGCGGCCGGACCTTCTGCTCTTGACTGCGCTCTTCCATGACATGGGCAAAGGCTACGACCGCCCGCACGAGCAGGTCGGCGCGGAAATAGTCGTTCGCCAAGCCCAGCGTATGCGGCTCAACCTCGCGGATATGTCGCGCGTGCAGACCATCGTTGCTGAGCACACAACGTTGGCCAAGCTCGCCGCGCGCATGGACCCTTGGTCGGACGAGGCGCGCGACGCGCTTCTCGATGCCGCCAGCTACGACCAGCTCACCGTCTCCCTGCTAGCCGTGCTTGCGGAGGCCGACGCCCGCTCGACGGGGCCCGGCGTGTGGACCTCACGGCTGGCCTCTGCTGTCCACGCGATGACGACCCGCGCGCTGGAGGCGCTCGAGCCCCGGGCGCTCACCCGGCCCATCGTCGACGCCCCGCGCGATATCGGCCTGCGCGTCGACTGGGAGGAGGAGCGGCTTACCGTGTACTGGTGCGGCGAGTACCAGCGCGAGATGGTGCGCCCGCTCGCGCTCATCGCGGCCCTGGGCTGGACCGTCATGGGCTCGCGGATTATCCGCGAGCGGGACGGCAGCTACGCCGCGGAGTTCGATATCCGCACCGTCCAGCAGCAGCTTGCCGATGCCGCCAATGAGCAGCGTTTCCTCCAATCCTATGCGTCGGGCACATACTCGGTCCTTCCCGAGATTGAGCCCGCTCCGACCACCGCTGTCTTTGAACTCGGCGCGGTGCTTACTGTGCGCACGGCGGAGCGGGTGGCCGCGTTGGGCCATTTGCTGGGCGCGCTGCCGGACGTGGAGTGGCTGCGCCACGAGGTTCTCGGCGCCACAATGATCGTCCATGCGCGTCTGCGCGGCGAGGTAAGCCGCTCTGCCGTGGTAGCGAATGTGACCCGGGCCTTGGCAAGCGACTAGAGTAGTTAAAAGCGAAAATCCGTCAAATTTTACTTAAGGGAGCGCCACCGTAGTGTTTGAATCACTATCTGACCGCCTACAATCCGCCCTCTCCGGGCTGCGCGGCAAGGGCAAGCTGACCGAGGCCGATATCAACACGACGGCCCGCGAAATCCGCCTCGCGCTGCTCGAGGCCGACGTCTCGTTGACCGTCGTCCGCGGCTTTATCAAGCGCATCAAGGAGCGCGCCGTTGGTGCCGAGGTCTCCGAGGCGCTCAACCCTGCCCAGCAGGTGGTCAAGATCGTCAACGAGGAGCTCGTGGAGATCCTCGGCGGCGAGACGCGTCGACTCCAGTTCGCGAAGAACCCGCCCACCGTCATCATGCTCGCCGGCCTCCAGGGTGCCGGTAAGACGACGCTCGCCGGCAAGCTCTCCAAGCACTTGGCGAAGAACGGACACACGCCCATGCTCGTGGCCTGTGACCTCCAACGTCCGGGCGCGGTCCAGCAGCTCCAAATCGTGGGCGAGCGCGCCGGCGTGCCCACCTTCGCGCCGGACCCCGGCACGTCCATCGACACCAGCGAGCACGAGATGGGCACCTCCCACGGCGACCCGGTTGCCGTCGCCCAGGCCGGTATCGAGGAAGCCAAGCGCACCCAGCACGACGTGGTCATCATCGATACCGCTGGCCGCCTCGGTATCGACGAAACGCTCATGACACAGGCTCGCAATATCCGCGACGCCGTGAACCCGGACGAAGTCCTCTTCGTCATCGACTCGATGATCGGCCAGGACGCCGTCCAGACCGCCGAGGCCTTCCGTGACGGCGTGGACTTCACCGGTGTCGTGCTCACCAAGCTCGATGGCGATGCCCGCGGTGGTGCCGCGCTGTCCATCCGTGAGGTCACCGGCAAGCCCATTCTCTTTGCATCGACCGGCGAGAAGCTCGACGACTTCGACGTCTTCCACCCGGAGCGCATGTCGAGCCGCATCCTCGGTATGGGCGACCTGCTCACCCTCATCGAGCAGGCCGAGGCCACCCTCGACCACCAGAAGGCCGAGGAAGCCGCAGCGAAGATCGGCTCGGGCGAGATGACGCTCAACGACTTCCTTGACCAGATGCTCATGGTCCGCAAGATGGGCCCCATCGGCAACCTGCTCAAGATGATGCCGGGCGGCAAGCAGATGTCGCAGATGGCTGACATGGTCGACGAGAAGCAGCTCGACCGCATCCAGGCCATTATTCGCGGTATGACCCCCGAAGAGCGTGAGAATCCCAAGATTCTCAACGCTTCGCGCCGCAAGCGCATTGCCAACGGTTCTGGTGTGACCGTTTCTGAGGTCAACTCCCTTATCGAGCGCTTCAACGAGGCGAAGAAGATGATGTCGCGCATGGCCGGCCAGTTCGGCATGCCCGGCATGGGCGGCGGTCGCTCCGCCACGAAAAAGAAGCCCAAGGGCCGCAAGGGCAAGAACGGCAAGCGCAAGCCCGCCAAGCAGCGTCGCGGTGGCGGCGGTGGCATGCCTGGAATGCCGGGTATGCCTGGCGGCATGCCCTCCATGCAGGAACTGCAGAAGATGCAGGAGCAGATGGGCCAAGGCGGAGGCTTCCCCGGCATGGGTGGTATGGGAGGCATGAAGTTGCCCAAGGGTATGGAAAACATCGACCTTGACAACCTCGATTTCGGCCAGGGCAAGAAGAAGTAGCTTTATTATCACTTCAGGCCGGGATGAGCCTTCCGCCACGGGTGGGGGGGCTCATCTCGGCCTGAAGCGTCAGTGAGGGGGCTAGATGGAATGGGAGTGAGGCTCTCCTTATTTTATGCGCGAGATTTCTACGACTAAAGTTGTAGAAAACATTCGCTTCAGTGAGGGGACCCCGTGAAGGACACGCCCATCGTGCGCCAGGTGCGCCACGATATTAACGCCAAGCCGTTCATCGCCATTTGGGAGGTCACGCGTGCGTGCCAGCTCGTGTGCAAACACTGCCGTGCGGACGCTCAACACGAGCCGGCGCCGGGGCAGCTCACCACGGCGGAAGGCAAGGCGTTGCTCGACTCCATCGCGACGTATGACAAGCCGCGTCCCATCGTCGTCCTCACCGGCGGCGATCCGTTCGAGCGCGGTGACCTGGAGAAACTCACGGAATACGGCACCTCGCTGGGGCTCAACATTTCGCTGTCGCCGTCCGTGACGCCGCGGTTGACCCGCGCGCGCCTGGAAGGCCTCAAGGCGGTGGGAGGCTCGGCGCTCTCGCTGTCCCTCGACGGTGCGACGGCCGCGACGCATGACTACTTCCGCGGTTTCAGTGGCACGTTTGTCCGCACCGTCGAGATGGCGGAGATCGTCACGGACGTGGGCTTCCGCCTGCAGATCAACTCGACCATCACGTCGAACAACGTGAAGGAAGCCCCGGCGCTGCTCAAGCGAGTCATCGATATGGGCGCCAAGCTGTGGAGCGTATTCTTCCTCGTGCCCACCGGCCGCGGCACGGGACTCGGCGCGCTCAGCCCGCTCGAGCGTGAAGACGCCATGAACTGGCTCCACGACGTGTCCAACCGCGTTGCCATCAAGACGACGGAGGGCCCGCAGTACCGGCGCATTGTCATTCAGCGCTCCAAAGGACAGCCCTACGAAGGTGGCGAACTTTATAAGTTCCTCACCGAGGAAACCGAGCGCCTGCTGGGACCGGCCGAGCACACTCGCCGTCCGCGTCCGCCCATGGCTATCAACGCGGGTTCCGGCTTCGTCTTCATCGACCATCTCGGCGACGTGTACCCGAACGGCTTTCTGCCCATGCACTGCGGAAACGTCAAGGAGCAGACCCTGCCGGATATCTACGCCACCTCGCCGGTGTTTAAGAAGCTGCGCGATCCGCAGCAGTGGTCGGGTAAGTGCTCCGTGTGCGAATTTGCGTCCGTGTGCGGTGGTTCGCGGTCGACTGCGTTCGCCATGACGGGCGATCCGCTCGCCTCAGACCCGACGTGTGCGTACGTGCCGCAGGCGTGGAAGGAACTCCACGCCGCTTCGTAAAACTAGAAGGCCCTAGCAGGTTGGCCATTCGCGCTGTTCACCGAAATTCATGGAAATTCGGCGAGCTGGGTAAATGACCAACCTCCTAGGGCCATGTGCGGCGTGAGGCGGGTTTAAACCGCGGTGGGGGCCGCGACCATGGGGTAAGGGGCAACGTCCGCCGTGGTGCGGAGGTTCTGGTTTTCTTCGTCGTACGGCGTGGCGGTGGGGGCTGCGGAGTCTTCGCCCGCGGGGGCATCGGGAGCCTCTTGTTGGACCGTCTCGCCCTTCATGAAGGGCTCGATGTACTGACGTAGCAGCGGCATCGCGGAGTCTGCGAAGGCATTCGAGATGTGGTGCATGTCGCGGTAGACGAAGACGTTGCCGATAATGACGGGGCACTGCGTGTCGTCACAGAACCAGTTGGAGGTATCAACGGCGATCATGTTCTTGTACTTCGCAAGCACAATCGCGGCCGGGTCCACTGGGGCGTAGACCTGGTTGCGGTCCATGCTGCACGCGTCCACGTCCTGGGTTGCGACGTAGCACTCGTCAAACTCGCGGCCCACGCCAGCGGCGTCGAAGCCCCACGGGTTATCGCGCAGGCCCATGAACGGAATGTTCTGCTCCGCGAGGAAGTCCCAGAACGCGGCGTAGCCGGCTGGCACGACGTCGGGGCCGTGCCCGTAGAAGTCCTGTGGACGCGTCGTGTTGGAGATGACGAGGTCCGCACCGCCATCGACGATCTGCTCGACGGCGCCCTCGGCCCAGGCCTTGCACTCCGGGGTGACGGTTACGTCATCGCCCAACTCGATGGGGCAGTCTTGGCGGACGATCGGAACGAGCTGGAAGTGCATCTCGCGGCCAAGCTTGTCCAGGCCCGAGGCCCACTGCTCGGCGTGGGAACCGCCGACGAGGTAGACCTTGAAGTCCGCATCCTGGTCGCCGAAGATGCACGGCGTTCCGTCTACGCGTTCCGTGTTGTAGTAGTTCGGATCCGCCTGCTTCGCCACGAAGCAATGCGAGGTCGAGGTCGGAGGCATGATGCCGCCCACGAGGATAGGATCCGGCTGGACCGTGACACCCTCTGGGGCCGTGGTGCCGTTGAACGCCATGGCGCCGGGGTAGCGCGCGGGGTCGAGGGTGAGGCCCTCGCCGTCGCGGACCTGGGACATCCACACGGGCTGAATAGTAAGCAGCGCAATGGTCGCTGCGCCCATAAGCACGCCGCCCACGCCGCGCCAGGCGCCGGCCGTAGTGCGCAGAGAGGCGAGCGCAGAATTGACCGGCATATCGTCGCGCGTCGGGCGCTTGCGGCGCTGGCGCAGCGGACGCTCGAGGAAGCGGTGCGTGAGATCCGCGAGGACGAGCGAAATGGCGATGATGATAACGCCCAGCCACCAGGTGGGGCGCTCCATGCCCAGGTACGCCGTGGACAGGATGAGCAGCGGCCAGTGCCACAGGTAGAGCGGGTAGGCGACGTCGCCGAGCCAGCGTGCCTTCTTCGAGGCCATGGCCTGGGACAGGGATCCGCCGCCGCCCAGGATGATGAGCACGGCACCGCCGAGCGGCAGCAAGGACAGCGGACCGGGGTAGGCCGCCGTATTCGCGATAAGCGCGCCCGTGCAGATGAGCGCGAGGAGGCCGAAGCCCGTAAAGAAGTTGGAAAAACGCTGGGGGACGGCCAGCTTTGCACCGTAGATGGCGAGCACGCCGCCGAGCGTGAGCTCCCACGCACGCGACCAGGTGGAGTAGTAGTTTGCGGCCGGGCCGTAGAGACCAAAGCGGCAGGCGTATGCGAAGGACGCGATCGTGACGATAACGAGGATGGGGCCGGCGATCTTCTGCACGGTGAGGGTGCGGCGGCCCAGTGCGCGGACGAGGAGCCCCAAGCCCAGCGCAAACGCGATGGACATGACATAGAACTGGCCCTGCACGGCCATGGACCACAGGTGCTGCAGCGGCGAGGTGCTTGCCGATGCCGCCGCATAATCGGCGTTCTGCCGTGCCAGCTCCCAGTTCTGGTAGTAAAACACCGTCGCCGTGATCTGCTGGACGAGCTCCGTGCGCAGCAGTTGCGGGGTGAAGAACTTGACGAGGAGGAACGTTGTACCCACCGTGAGCGCAAGCGCCGGGACCAGGCGGCGCAGCGTGCGCCAGATCGGCCACCACGGGTTAAAAGAGGCATTCGGCTTTTCCGCGTAGCGTAGCTGGGAGCCCAGGAAGAAGTAGCCAGAGAGCAGCAAGAAGACGTCCACGCCGCCGGAGACGCGTCCCACGAAGACGTGATAGAGGACGACGAGGCCGATCGCGATGCCGCGCAGTCCATCAAGATCGTAACGGTAGCGAAAATTTCGTGTTGATTCTGCCATGGTGTGGGTGGGTCCTGACCTCGTCCTTAGTGCTCCTCCTATAATCCCGTCGCAGGAGACGGGAAAGAAAGAGCAGGCAAACGGGAAGCTATAAACTAGGTACGGCCCGTAAGGTTACCTGGCGCATGCATGAAAACCGGAACTGACGCGACGTGATTTCCGGAATTGGCCTGGTTGCCTGTAGTATATGTCGGGTTGCCACGCATGTGGCGGCACAATTTGACACTTATCCTGCGTAACGCCCCCACCGCCTACGGACGGCGGGCATGTCACACGCAGGCTAAATCCGAGGGTTGAACCGGCGCGAGCACACGGCTCGCGTGTCTGTACTGCCCAGTGACTACACGCAAAGGAGCCAATCATGGCCGTTAAGATTAAGCTGCAGCGTATCGGTAAGATCCGCACCCCTGAGTACCGCGTAATCATCGCTGATGCCCGCACCCGTCGTTCCGGTAAGGCTATCGAGAACATCGGCATCTACTCCCCGAAGCAGCAGCCGTCCCTCATTCAGATCGATTCCGAGCGCGCACAGTACTGGCTGGGCGTCGGCGCACAGCCGACCGAGCCGGTACTCGCTCTGCTGAAGGTCACCGGTGACTGGCAGAAGTTCAAGGGCCTGCCGGGCGCCGAGGGCACCCTCCAGGTGGCCGAGGAGAAGCCGTCCAAGCTTGACCTCTTCAACGCTGCCCTGTCTGAGGCTGCCAACGGCCCGACCCTCGAGGCCATCACCGAGAAGAAGCGCAAGGCCAAGGAAGAGGCTGAGGCTAAGGCTGCCGCTGAGGCTGCTGCCGCCGCCGAGGCTGAGGCCAAGGCTGCCGCTGAGGCTGAGGCTGCTGAGGAAGCTCCGGCTGAGGAGTCCGCAGAGTAATTCTGCTTAAGCGCTACCCCGTCACCGTTCGCGGTTGCGGGGTTTTACGCGTTTTCCCCATACAATGCGGCCCTGGAGCAGGAACACCCCCGGATTATTGTCAGACAGGGACAGGAATAGGCCATACCGAAGCCAGCGACGAGTTCCACTGTCCTTTCGGACGGCGGGAATGGGCATAAACATAGCCCGCCCACTCGGGTGGACAGGCTATGAATCTTCGGCGCCCTAGGGCGGAACTGCTTCCAATGTAATGGGCGCGACGGCCTAGGTATCGTCGTCCGAATCCGGCTTGCCGTCGGGGTAGTTGCGGAACGGGTCGTTGACATCCGTGAAGTCTGTGCCGCGCATGGCGGAGGCGAAGACGCCTTGGGCGAGCTCGTTCTTCATCTCACGCGGCAGATCCGCCATCTGGCCGGTCGTACAGAGCACGGTAAAGCCGTGGACCGTGGACCACGCGGCGAGCGCGTTCTGCATGAAGTACTGGAGGTGGCTCACGCCGTCCGTGCGCTGGGCATGGATGCGGAAACACTCGGAGAATTCTCGCAGCGCCTGTACGTGTGGCTCGAGATGCTCCTCATCACCGCCGCTGCCGCCCATCACGGTGGGAAGGTCCAAGCCACGTCCGGCGAGCATGCAACGAAACATTTGGGGCTCTTCCATCGCGAAGTTGAAGTAGACCCACGCACACGCCATCATGCGGTCCGCAACGAGGGGGCGGCTCTCGCGATCGGTGAGGACCACGTTGAGACGCGCGATGAGCTCGTCGACCGCGCGGGTGGACACGGCGTTGAGGAGCTCCTCCTGGTCCGTGTAGTGACGGTAGGCCGCCGTGGGGGACACACCGACGCGGCGGGTGACTTGGCGAATGGAGATCGCTTCGGGCCCTTCTTCGCGGCCGATCTCTTCGGCGACGCGCAACAACTCGCCCTTGAGGTTTCCGTGGTGATAAGGCTTCGTACTCACAGAAATAGATTATAAGTGTCTCAGGTCCAGTGGGTGTTATCGCGAGTTCTTATCGGCTTTATTCACCCGTGTGCATGGTGAGCAGCATGATCGCCTGGCCGTGATCAGAGTTTTTCGGCAGCCGCACCGCATGCGGAAGGTGGGCCGGCAGGTGGACTGCGACACCCGGGTGCAGTTCGTGGGTGTCGCCTTCGCACTCGAAGAGCACAGAGCCTGTGAGGACTTGCACGGTGATGGGGTGGGCCGCCTTATGATCCGGCAAGGTCTGGCCGGGCACGAAGGTGAAGACGATGTGGTTGGCGCGGTGTCCGCTGAGGACACGCTTGACTGCGGGTCGCGGGCGGGAGGCATCGGCAGCAGGCGCCTCCGCAAGGAAATCGAGGAAGACGAGTCCGCCGCCCTCATGCGCAGCGTCGCCGAAGGTCGTCACGTCATTGATGGGCAGGGAGGAAGGGTTCTCTGGGGTTGTCATGCGCCCAGCCTACGGGCCCGCTCAACCGCCTGGTAGGTGTTCTTGGTCGCAGCGAAAGCCTGACCCTATAGAGTAGGCGGCATGGAATTACTCATCGGCCGCGTCATCAAATCGCACGGCATCAAGGGCGAACTCGTTGTCGAGCCCACCACGGACGAACCGGAGATCCGGTACGCCGTGGGCGAGGTCCTGCATGGCACGCAAGGAAAAAAGGAACACACGCTCACGGTGAAGTCCGTGCGCGTACACAAGGGACGACTCCTTATCTTCTTCGAGGAGATTCACGACCGCACGACAGCGGATACGCTGCGCGGCACCCAGTTCTTCGCGCCGCCGCTTGAAGACCCGGACGATGATGGCTTCTACGACCACGAGCTCGAAGGCCTGCGCGTCATTCACAACGGTGCCGATGTCGGTGAGGTCACCGGTGTCACGCACGGCCCCGCGCAGTCGCTCCTCGAGCTCACTCTCGACGGTGGCAAGGAAGTCTTGGTCCCGTTCGTCGAGGAAATTGTGCCCGACATTGACCTGGAGGCTGGCACGTGCACCATCACTCCGCCAGAGGGGCTGTTCGATCTATGAGGCTCGACGTTGTCACCATCTTTCCCGAGTATCTCGACCCGCTGCGCCACGCGCTGCTGGGCAAAGCGATCGAACAAGGTCGCCTTTCTGTCGGCGTCCACGACCTGCGCGGCTGGGCCACGGACGTCCACAAGTCAGTGGATGACTCGCCGTTTGGCGGCGGCCCTGGCATGGTCATGAAGCCGGAGGTCTGGGGCCCTGCGCTGGATGATGTCGCCGCGGGGACCGCCGCGGCCACTGAACTCGAGTCCTCGCTTCCGCACCTTGCTCGTCCGACGCACGACGATGTTGAGGGCGTTGAGGCAACCCCCTACGAGGGTCGTGACGTGCGTGAAGGCGAAGACCCGTCGTTGCCGCTGCTTATCGTGCCAACTCCCGCTGGAAAGCCTTTCGCGCAGCCCGATGCCCGCGCCTGGTCCCGCGAGGAGCACATCGTCTTCGCATGCGGACGCTACGAAGGCATCGATCAACGCGTCGTCGATGATGCGGCGCACCGGTACCGCGTGCGCGAGGTCTCCATTGGCGACTACGTCCTCATCGGTGGGGAAGTTGCCGTCCTCGTCATCGCCGAGGCCGTCGTACGCCTGATCCCGGGCGTCCTGGGCAATAAACGCTCGCACGAAGAGGATTCCTTCTCCGATGGGCTGCTCGAGGGCCCAAGTTACACCAAGCCCCGCGAATGGCGCGGGCTCGAGGTTCCCGAAGTGCTCACCTCCGGTAACCACGCGCTCGTCGACCGCTGGCACCGCGACCAAGCCCTCAAGCGAACTCTGGAGCGCCGCCCCGAATTGCTGGAAGGCGTGGCGTTGGACACGAAAGACCGCGCTTACTTAAAGGAACTTGGGTTTGAAGGCTAGTACTGATCTCACCGTGCTCATGTCGCCGCAGGACATCGCGGGCCTCGACCTCGCTGCGGCCCTCGCTCCCGAGACGACCGTCGAGCGTGAGTCATGTACCCTCGTCGAGTCCGCCTGCACCCCGGAGAACATCCTGGTGTCCGAATACACTGCGAAGTACGACTCCATGCCGATTACCCAAGGCACGTACCGCCTCACCCTCAATGTGGAGACAGAACTTGCCCCGCGCGCGTTGACGCAGGCCGTCGTCGCGGCCCTGCCGGAGAACACGCTTTGGTACGGCACTTCCAACGAGGGCCACCTCGCGGATGATGCCTTTGATACGCGTCCCGGCAAGGCGCAGTGCCTGTAGCATGCCGAGCCCCAGCGCTTTCCCCACCCTAACTCCGAAAATCTGTCAGAATTTCGAAGTTATGGTGGGGAAAGGGCGTTTAGCCTAGTCGTTCAGAAGCTCTTTAACTCCGGCCGCTGCGCGCTTGGCATACGGACCTACGCCGGTTATCGTCGCGGCGCCCGGGCCCACGATGTCGCCGTAGCCCACGAGAAAGAGACCCGGATGGAGCGGCACTGGCGTGCCGCTCGAAGAGTCAAGGACAGCCCGCAGCGCGCGCAGCGCCGGACGGAACCCGGTGCACCAAATCAAGTGATCTGCCTTGACCCGGTCGAGGGAGTCGAACATCGGTGTCGCTTTCAACCTGCCGGAATCACGCGCTTCGAGGATCTCTGGCAGCATGACGATGTCCCCGGTAGGGCCTGGCCCGGGATCCGGCTCGCAGCGCATCAGCGCAATGGCGCGGCGGTGTGCGTCCTCAAAAAGCACGCGCCCGTCCACATCATCCGCCATCCACCGCGGCTCGTGGCGGGTGTACCACGTCACTTCAGCGACGCGGGTGAGCTCCGCTGCGATCTGCGCGCCTGAGTTCTTCGCGCCGACGACGGCGACGCGCGTGCCCTCAAAAGGCTTAGATCCGGGGTAGCGGGCCGAATGCCATTGGGTCCCGTCGAAGGCGCCGGGGACGAAGGGCACGTACGGCGCGGACCACGTGCCCGTCGCTGCGACGACGGTGCGCGCCTCCATCGCGCCGACGGAGGTCTCCAGCGCATAGGAGCAACCAGTCCACGACAAGGAGGACACGTGTACGGGTCGGTGCACCTCAAAGCCGTAGCGCTCTTCGTATTTCTCTAGGTATGCAATGACGTGACTGGCTGGCGGGAAACCGTCATAGTGCGGCATAGGCATGCCCGACAGATTAGAAAAGCTCGCCAAGCTAAATAGCGTCATGGACGGCCACACATGGCGCCACGCCGCGCCGGGGCCGTTCTGATCGTCGAGAATGAGCGGTTCGATTCCAGCTCGGCGCAGGTAGTACGCGGTCGCGAGTCCGGCTTGGCCGCCGCCGATGACGATGCAATCCCTCATACAGATCGAGTCTAAAGCGACCGGTAGAATCAGGCGAATGATTGCAGCTACCATTGCACAAGAAATCGGGGTACGCGAGTCCCAAATCGAGGCAGCGCTCAAGCTGCTCGCCGAGGGCAATACCGTGCCGTTTATTGCGCGTTATCGCAAGGAAGTCACCGGCGGGCTCGACGACAGTCAGCTGCGCACCATCGAGGAGCGTGCGACGTACCTGCGTGAACTCGAGGAGCGCAAGGAGACGGTGCTTGCCGCCATCGAGGAGCAGGGCAAGCTCACGGACGACCTCAAGGCGCTCATCCGCGGCTGCGAGACCAAGGCGCGCCTGGAGGACCTGTACCTGCCGTACAAAAAGCGCCGCAAGACCAAGGCGGACATCGCGCGCGAGGCCGGCCTCGAGCCGCTCACCGATAAGCTGATCGAGAATCCGACCGCGGACCCGGCCGAGCTGGCGGAACACTACAAGACCGAGGGCTTCGAAGACACGAAGAAGGCCCTCGAGGGCGCCCGTGCCATCCTCATTGACCGTTTCGCACTCGACCCGGACCTCGTCGGCGAGGTCCGCGAGAAGATGTTTACCGACGGCACCATGACAGCCGGCGTCGTTGCGGGCAAGGAGCAAGAAGGCGCGAAGTTCAAGGATTACTTCGAGTTCTCCGAGCCTTTCGACAAGCTTCCGTCCCACCGAATCCTCGCGCTCCTGCGCGGTGAGAGCGAAGGCATCCTGCAGCTCAACCTCGACGCGGGCGACGATACCCAGTACGAAGGGCTCATTGCCGACCGCTTCGACTTGGATGTCAAGGACTCAAAGTGGCTGTCCGACGCCGTCCATTGGGGCTGGCGCACTAAGCTCTACATCTCGTCTGGCCTCGACGTGCGCATGCGCCTCAAAGAAATCGCTGAAGATGGCGCGCTCAAGGTCTTCGCTACGAACCTGCGCGACGTCCTGCTTGCTGCACCCGCCGGCCAGCGCGCGACCCTGGGCATCGACCCGGGCTACCGCAACGGCGTGAAGTGCGCGGTCGTGGACCCCACCGGCAAGGTGCTCGACACCGCGATTGTGTATCCGCACCAGCCGCAGAACCGCTGGAACGACGCCGTGCAGACCCTCGCCGGGCTCTGCGCGACGCACGCCGTCGATCTCATGGCCGTGGGCAACGGCACCGCGTCCCGTGAGTCCGAGAAGATGGCCAACGAAGTCGCGGACCTCATCGCGAAGGCCGGCGGCAAGCGCCCCACACCCGTCGTGGTCTCCGAGTCCGGCGCCTCCGTGTACTCCGCCTCGCAACTGGCCGCCGACGAGTTCCCGGACATGGACGTTTCCCTCCGCGGCGCTGTGTCCATCGCCCGTCGCCTCCAGGACCCGCTCGCGGAGCTCGTCAAGATCGACCCCAAGGCTATCGGCGTGGGGCAGTACCAGCACGACGTGAACCAGACCGCGCTTGCTCGCACCCTGGACGGTGTGGTCGAGGACGCCGTCAACGGCGTGGGCGTGGACCTCAACACGGCCTCGGTCCCGCTGCTTGAGCGCGTCGCCGGCGTGAACTCCACCATCGCGGGCAATATCGTTGCTTACCGTGACGAGAACGGTTCCTTTGCTTCGCGCAAGGAACTCAAGAAGGTCCCGCGACTCGGACCCAAGGCGTTTGAGCAGGCCGCCGGCTTCCTCCGCATTACCGGCGGCACGGATCCGCTTGATGCCTCCGCCGTCCACCCGGAGGCCTACCCGGTCGTCGCTCGCATCGCTGAGTCCACCGGCCTGGGAGTTGGCGAACTCATCGGCAACTCCGCCGTCCTCACCAAGCTCAAGCCCGCGGATTTCGCGGACGAGACCTTCGGCGTGCCCACCGTCACCGATATCATTGCGGAGCTCGACAAACCCGGCCGCGACCCGCGCCCGGAGTTCAAGACCGCGTCCTTCAAGGAGGGCGTCGAGAAGGTCTCCGACCTGAAGCCGGGCATGATCCTCGAGGGCACCGTCACCAACGTCGCGGCCTTCGGCGCCTTTGTTGACGTGGGAGTCCACCAGGACGGCCTCGTCCACGTCTCCGCGATGAGCGACAAGTTTATCTCGGACCCGCATGAGGTCGTTCGCTCCGGCCAAGTCGTCAAGGTTAAGGTCATGGAGGTCGACGTCGAGCGTCAGCGCATCGGTTTGTCGCTGCGCCTCAATGACGAGCCGGGTCAGCCTGCGCCGAAAAAGCGCGGCGGGGGCCGCCAAGGCGGCCCGAAGAGCAAGGGCGGCAGTAAGCAGTCCCGTGGCAACCAGGGCGGCGGCTCGCTTGCCGATGCCCTCCGCAACGCCGGCTTTGGCCGCTAGCTCGCCGCTTCAAGATTAAAGCGGGGTAGAGTCGTGGAAAACACACTAACTGTAAGGAGTTTTTCATGACCACCATCGGCATGACCGGCGCCACCGGCCAGCTCGGCGCGCTCACCGTCGTCGCACTCATGAATCGTGGCGTGCAGCCCGGCGATATCCGCGGCATGGGCCGTCACGAGGGCAAGCTGCAGGCACTCGCCGACGTGGGTCTGCAGACCGCTGTCGTGGACTACAACGACTCGGCGACCCTCGACGCCGCACTCGATGGCGTCGAGACCCTCATCTTCATCTCCGGCTCCGAGATGGGCCAGCGCGAGCAGCAGCACGCCAACGTCATCGACGCAGCCGAGAAGGCCGGCGTGAAGGAGATCATCTACACCTCGGCGACCCGCGCGGATAACTCTCCGCTCTTCGTCGCGCCGGAGCACAAGGCGACGGAGGAGCGTCTCGCTGCTTCGCCGATTACCGCGACGATTGCCCGCAACAACTGGTACAACGAGAACTACCTCGACGCTTACCAGCTCGTCGTCGCCCGCGGTGCACACTTTGCCCACTCCGGCGACGGCACGATCGCATCCGCTTCCCGCAAGGACTACGCGGAGGCGCTCGCTGTTCTCGCCACGACGGATGAGCACCGTGGCGAAACCCTCGAGCTGGGCGGCCAGACCGCCTGGACCGCACTCGAATTCGCCCAGACCGTCGCTGACGTCTCGGGCCAGCAAATCGAGTTCCTCGAGTCCGACGAGGATGGTCACCGCGCCAAGCTCGAGGCCGAAGGCGTCGACGAAGGCACCATGGGCTTCCTGCTCGGCATGGACACCGCCGTGGCCCAGGGCGGCCTCGACGGCCCGTTCGAGACCCTGTCTCAGCTCATCGGCCACGACACGACGACGTTGGAGCAGACACTCCGCGAGGAAATCGCTGGCTAGTCCTCCATCGTGTCGACGCGCAGGGTCAGCCCGACGGCGCGAGCGGCTTCACGATCTCGGTGAGCTGCGATGGTTTCAGGGCTGTCGAGATAGTCGGTCACCGACCAAGACTTGAGCTCGATAGACATGCCACTGGTTTAGCTAGGAACCGAGGACACGAGCTCCGCCGTCAATGTTGTGTAGGCGTGCACCGCACGTGTGCGCAAGCTCCTCGTAACGCAGTGCGAAAGCGGCGGACTTCTTGCCCAGAGCACACAGGACTCCCACGTCGTCGGCGTCGAGCTCTCGGAGGGCGTTGGCGACGTGGGCGTCGTCGTGGATGCGGGAGAGCGGCAGCTCAACGAGACGTGTGCCGGGCGGGGGCGTGAGCTCAACCAAGAGTCGCTCCTCGTATTCGCGGATATCGAGAACCGCGCTGGGCCATCGCGCGATAGCGCTAGTCTTCTGTGCTTCCGGCAGGTGGGTGACGAGTGGGCGCGCCGGGTCTGCGCCCACGGTGAGCGTGCGGAATAGCGGTGGGAACGCGTCGTAGCTCGTCACCCGTCCGACCGGTGCGTCGAGTTCAGAGAGAAACCCCAAGGCCGTGGTCGCCATGAGTCCGCCCACGACGGATGTCGTCGCGCCGAGGACGCCGGCGGTCTCGCACGTCGCGGTGTCTGACGGCGGGGAGGGGAGGAGGTCGCGCAGGCCCACGCCACGACCGTCCGGGGTGTCGGCGCCGGAATGGAAGAGCGCGACGTCGCCGTGGAAGCGCAGGACTGTGCCCCAGACGAGCGGGGTCGACGTCATCTCGCAGGCGTCCGCGACCAGATACTTCGTTGCATAGGTGTCACTGCCGTCGAGGACGAGGTCTGCCACGGCGACGAGGTCGAGCGCGTTGTCTGAAGTGAGACGCTCGCGTCGCGCGTTGATCTGTACGCCGGGCTGGAGGTCGCGTACTCGGGCGGCTGCGACCTCCGCCTTGGGGCGACCAACGTCCGCGGCACCAAAGAGTATCTGCCGGTGGATGTTTGTCAGATCCACGACGTCGTCATCGATGAGCGTGAGCTTGCCGATGCCTCCTGCTACCAGCTGCTGCAGTGCCGGGCAGCCCAGGCCGCCAGCGCCCACGACGAGGACGTGTGCGTTGTGGAGTAGTTGCTGCGCGTCGCGACCGATGAGCAGGGTTTGGCGGGCGGTCCGACGTTCTTCCTCCGGAGATAAGGGCGTCACAGAACCGCCTCTTGCCACGACGCGAAGCCCTCGAAGGTGGAGGAAGCTTGGGCATGTTCGCGCTTCGGAATGCGGCCAGCGTCGCGCGCAAGAAGGCCGGATTCAACTGCGAGGCGCATGGCGTTCGCCATGGCCGTCGGATCCTGGCAGCGGTTGACGGCGCTGGCGAGGAGGACACCGGAGCAGCCGAGCTCCATGGCGCGGGCGGCATCGGAAGCTGTGCCAATACCAGCGTCGATGAGGACGGGTACGGACGCGCGGGAGCAGATGAGCTCGATATTGTGCGGGTTGAGGATGCCTAGTCCCGTGCCGATGGGTGCGCCGAGCGGCATCACTGCGGCGGCGCCGGCGTCCTCGAGGCGCTGTGCTGCGGCCGGGTCGTCGCTGGTGTACGCGAGAACTGTGAAGCCCTCCGCGACGAGGAGCTCGGTGGCGTCGAGGGTCTCCACGATATCGGGAAGCAGCGTGTGCTCGTCCGTGATGACTTCGACCTTCACCCAGTTCGTGCCGAGCGCCTCCCGGGCGAGCTGTGCCGTGAGCACGGCGTCGCGGGCCGTGCGGCAGCCCGCCGTATTGGGCAGCGGTGTGATACCCAGTCGCTTGATCAGCCCGAAGACGGACTCGCCGCCGGCGTGAGGGTTGAAGCGGCGCATGGCGACGGTGGTGAGCTGCGTGCCCGAAGCCGCGAGCGCGGACTCGAGAGCGTCGAAGCTCGTGGCGCCGCCGGTACCCATGATGAGGTGGGAGTCGAAGTTCTTATCAGCGATGGTGAGCATTCTTAGCCTCCTTGGACGGCGGTGAGTAAGTCGACGGTCGCGCCGGGCTCGAGCGCTGTGTGCCACCCCGACTTGGGCACGACGCGGGCATTGATAGCGGCGGCAGTGCCGTCTTCGGGCGCGCCGAGTTCGGTGATGAGCTCGGCGAGTGTTGTGGCGTTGGTCTCGTATGGGGAGCCATTGAGGGTGATATGCATGGTTAGTCCTTATGCCGGAGCGGATCGCAGGCGGTGAGGTCGAGAGTAAGAGTCTGCTCTTCGATGAGCTCGCGGGTCGTGCGAGCAGCGAAAGCAGACAGCAGGATGCCGTGCCGGAAGTAGCCGGTGGAGACGATGATCTGTGGCGCGTGCGGGAGGCGCCCGAGGTAGGGGAGATCGTCGGGCGTGCCGGGGCGGGCGCCGGTGGTGACTTCGAGGAGTTCGCATTCCTCGAGGCCGGGGACGACGCGGATGGCGTCGCGGAGCAGGTCGTAGACGCTGCCGACGCGGCGGGGGAGGCTGTCTTCGCGGGTCGTCGCTCCCACTGCGATGGTGCCGTCGACGCGGGGGATGACGTAAATGGGGCGGTCCTCGACGAAGCCGCGGACAACGCGAGTGACAAGCGGCTGGAGAGAGACGGGTACGCGGAGGCGCAGAATGTCGCCATAGACGGGACGCAGCTGAAGCGGGTTCGTGTCCTCGTACCAGCCGTTGATGTGGGCGACGCCGAGTCCGGCTGCGAGCACCACAGTGTCAGCCTGGTGGGTGCCTTGGTCGGTGGTGACCGCGCCGTCTGGGGTGATACGGGCGACACGCTCGGTGCGGACGTCGACGCCGAGATTGCGCGCGGCGTCGAGGGCGGCCGCGGCGAACATCCGCGGGAAGAGCTGCGTGTCGCCGGGGATGGAGACGGCACCGGCGAGACGCGGGGAGAGCGCGGGCTCCATGGAACGGGCGGCTCGGGTCGTAATGCGTTCGACCTCCATGCCGTGGGCGGTCTGGTAGTCGAGCAGTTCGGAGAGGTGTTGCGCGTCCGCGCGGTCCGCGGCGACGACGAGGGTGCCCTCGGCGCGGTAGCCGGTGGGCAGGTCCGTGTGCGCGGCGACGAGTTCGATGAGCCGCGGGTGCCAGGCGCCGGCCGCCTGCATGAGTGGGAAGAGCGGGTCTTGCTGATAGACGACCTCGGCGGCGGGAGCAAGCATGCCGCCGGCGTGGTGCGTGGCGCCGGAGGCAGGCGCGGGATCAAGAACCGTGACGT
Source organism: Corynebacterium sp. CMW7794 (assembly GCF_001563605.1). Lineage (NCBI taxonomy): Bacteria > Bacillati > Actinomycetota > Actinomycetes > Mycobacteriales > Corynebacteriaceae > Corynebacterium > Corynebacterium sp. CMW7794. Next base: position 41,947 of record NZ_KQ961763.1, on the reverse strand, counting down.
TGTGGCCGGCGTTCGCGAGCTCGACGGCGGTGGTGAGGCCGACGATTCCGGCGCCGGCGATGACGACGTGGCTCATGCGCGCTCCTCGAAGGCGGCGCGGATCCGCGTGCAATAGGCGGCCGGATCGTCGGCATGCATGATGCCGCGCACGACGGCGACGCCCGCGACGCCGGTGGCGGCGAGGTCGGCCGCGTCGTCGACGGTGACGTCGCCGATAGCGATGACGGGCAGCTGCGACGCGGCGACGATGGCGGGATAGCCCGCGAGTCCCAGCGGTGGCCGGCCGGAGTCCTTCGTGGGGGTGGCACGGAAAGGACCGCAGCCGACGTAGTCGAGGACGTCCGCGTACTGGTTGGCGTCCTCGATGAGGGACAGGGTGCCGGTCGTGAGCCCGATGAGTGCGTCGGGGCCGAGGAGCTCGCGGGCCGCGCGGACGGAGAGATCGTCCTGGCCCAGGTGGACACCGGCGACGGGGAAGCCCGCCTCGCGCAGGGCGAGGGCGACGTCGACTCGGTCGTCGATGACGACGGCGGTGCCTGGGTTCGCGGCGTGGACGGCGGTGGACACAGCCGCGCCGAGGTCATAGAGGTCGCGCGCCGAAATGGGCTTCGAACGTACTTGGATGACCCCGGCCCCACCTGAAGCAGCTGCGGCGGCGCGGCGGGCGAGGGCATCGGAAGGCTCGGAACCTGTCACAAAGTAACAGCGCAGATCGGCGCGCATGGATTAAACCTCCTGGTAGATTTCGGAGCCGGCGGCGCGGAACTCGGCGGCTTTGAGGGCTTCTCCTGCTGCTTCTGCGGACGCGCCAGCGGGCGCAGGCATGGTGGGCATGCCGAGCTTCGCGCCGAAGGTGTCGCGAATGTCCTGGCTGATGCGCATGGAGCAGAACTTCGGGCCGCACATGGAACAGAAGTGGGCCGTCTTCGCAGGCTCGGCCGGCAGGGTTTCGTCGTGGTAGGCCTGCGCGGTATCCGGATCGAGGGAGAGCGCGAACTGGTCGTGCCAGCGGAACTCGAAGCGGGCCTTGCTCATCGCGTCGTCCCAGGCGCGGGCGCCGGGGTGCCCCTTGGCGACATCGGCGGCATGGGCCGCCAGCTTATACGTAATGACGCCGGTCTTCACGTCGTCGCGGTTGGGCAGGCCGAGGTGCTCCTTCGGCGTGACGTAGCAGAGCATCGCCGTGCCGCCCATCGCGATGTGGGCCGCACCGATGGCCGAGGTGATGTGGTCGTAGCCGGGCGCGATATCGGTGACGAGGGGACCGAGGGTATAGAAGGGGGCATCGGAAGCCCAGTCCTGCTCCAGCTCGTTGTTTTCCTGAATCATATTGAGCGGGACGTGGCCGGGGCCCTCGACCATGACCTGGACGTCGTACTCCCAGGCGCGACGGGTGAGCTCGCCGATGGTCTTCAGCTCCGCAAACTGCGCGGTGTCGTTGGCGTCCGCGAGGCAGCCGGGGCGCAGGCCGTCGCCGAGGGAGAAGGCGACGTCGTAGCGGGAGAAGATCTCGCAGAGCTCGTCGAAGTTCTCATAAAGGAAGGACTCCTTGTGGTGGGCGAGGCACCAGCCTGCCATGATGGAGCCGCCGCGGCTGACGATGCCGGTGACGCGCTCGGTGGTGAGCGGAATGTAGGGAAGCAACACGCCGGCGTGGATGGTCATGTAGTCCACGCCCTGTTCGCATTGCTCGATGACGGTGTCACGGAAGATCTCCCAGGTGAGGTCCTCCGCGATGCCGTTTACTTTTTCCAGTGCCTGGTAGATAGGCACCGTGCCAATGGGGACAGGGGAGTTGCGCAGGATCCACTCGCGGGTCGTGTGGATATCGTCGCCCGTGGAGAGATCCATGACGGTGTCCGCGCCCCAGCGAGTGGCCCAGCGCAGCTTTGACACTTCTTCCTCGATGGAGCTTGTGACCGCCGAGTTGCCGATGTTGGCGTTGATCTTGGTGAGGAACTTCCGGCCGATGATCATGGGCTCGGACTCGGGGTGGTTGATGTTGTTGGGGATGATGGCGCGCCCGCGGGCGACCTCGGAGCGGACGAACTCTGGATCGCAGTGCTCGCGCAGGGCGACGAATTCCATTTCCTTGGTGATAATGCCCTGGCGGGCGTAGTGCATTTGGGTGACGCGTTTGGTCCCCCTACGTGGCGTGGGCTTTGTGCCCTTCCATTCCTGGGACGCGGCACCACGCTTCTGGGCAGACTTGCCGTCGTCAGCGAGATCGCGTGCGCGGCCCTCGTATTCTTCGGTGTCGTTACGCTCTTCGATCCATGCTTGTCGCAGGGGCGGAAGCCCTTGCGTGGGATCGCATTCCGGGCCGCGGGTGCGGTAGATGCGGAAAGACTCGTTGGGGCCGGTGGGGGAGTCGTCGAGTTGGATTTCGGTTTCCGGGACCTCGAGACCCTTCTCACGGATCGGCGAGTAGGAGTGCTTGGGGTGGATTTCTTGCTCATGGGTAGCCGACATGGGCCTGACCTCTCTTCCTTCGCTGGTGCTAACCAGACAGGTTCGAACGGTGCGGCCGCGGTTCCAGCGGCCATCTCAGCCCGCTTCCATGCGGGCTCCCGTGGGGATAAGTGCGAGTCCTAGACTAAACACAAGGCCTCGGGTTTGTCAGCGATTTGAGAGATTTTGTTTGGGTGCAGGGGTTATGGAACAATAGATGGCTGTTCTATGTAACAGGCACGAACCGGTCAGCTTCCCTGAGGAAGCGCTTGGGTCCTCTGTCTTAAATTGAAAAGGAAAATCAATGACCAACAAGATTGATCTGCTGGACAAGGCCTCGCTGCGCGAGGACATCCCGAACTTCCGCCCGGGCGACACCCTTGACGTCAACGTCAAGGTCATCGAGGGCACCACCGAGCGTACCCAGCTGTTCAAGGGTGTCTGCATCCGCCGTCAGGGCGCTGGCATCCGCGAGACCTTCACCGTCCGTAAGGTTTCCTTCGGTATCGGCGTCGAGCGTACCTTCCCGGTGCACTCCCCGAACATCGCCTCCATCGAGGTCGTTCGCCGTGGCCGTGTCCGCCGTGCGAAGCTGTACTACCTGCGCGACCTGCGCGGCAAGAAGGCTCGCATCAAGGAGCGCCGCTAGTTCTAGCGCGCTGTTACCGCCTCGTCTCCTGTGCTGGAGCGGGGCGGTTCCGCCGTTTTATGCGGGGCTACACGGCACGGCTTAGAATTCCCTCGTGACGCTCTCTGCTCTCCGCTCTGTGCTTGCCTGCCTTCTGGTCGCTGTGATTGCCGTGCTTTCGGTGCATGCGGCCCCGCGCGCGGTCGCACGCCAGTGCACGGCCATTCACGTTCTGCAGGCGGCCGGCACGGGATTTAGCGCGCGGTATTACACCGCGGAGCCGGTGGGGCTCGACTTCAGCGGGTGGAATCCCGTAGATACGCTCCAGATTCGTCTCGGCGCAGATGATGTGAGCGGTACGAATATCCAATATCCGGCCTCCCTCGGCCGATTCAGCGCTTTCCAACCCAACGCGCTGGGTTCGGAAGCCGCGACCTATGGTGAATCCGTGCGTGCAGGCGTCGAGGACGCGCGCCGCGAGCTCGAGTACGTCGAGCGTGCGTGCCCTTCCACGCGCTACATGGTGATTGGCTACTCCCAGGGTGCCTCGGTCGCCGGTGATATCGCCGCAGAGATTTCCGCCGGCCGCGTGAAGGGCGTAACGCCTGACGATGTCGCCGCGGTCATCCTTGTTGCCGACCCCGGCCGCGCACGGCTCGGCGCCCCACCTGCACGACCCGCGAAGCTCTACGGTCCGGTGCCCGCGGGCACACGCGCGGCGAATGGCGAGATCATCCTCGACGGCGGGACGGGCGTGAGCGCTGGTCGCGAGGGCATGACCGGCCAGCGCCCCGGAAACTTCGCAGGCATGGAGGGCAAGGTTGTCTCCCTGCGCAATAACACGGACATGGCATGTGCGACGCCCTCGGATACCATCGTGCGCGATATCGCGGACTACGCCAATCGCGTCGAATAGGAGGGCCCTCGGATACGTTGACGCCCCGCGTGGTGGAGCGCTTCCTCGCCGGGATGTCAGAGGGCAAAGATGTGGGCGCGGCCTTGGCCGAGTCGGGTGCGTCCGTCCTCCAGGTGCCCACACTCGTGGCGACCGTGGCGGAGTTGTCCCAGTACTACCTGATTCTCGAGTCGCATACGCACCCGGGACTATCTATTGAGCAGCTCGTGGGTATCGGGCTCATCGCGGCGTTGCCCAACCTTGCGTATGAGGGCGCGATGTCGGACTATCTCATCCCGGTGCTCGAGGTCGCGTCCGAGCCGCTGAACTCGATAAGCCCCGAGGTCGGCGCCTGGTTCGACGTAGCAGTCGAGGGCTTCAAGGCCGTCGATGCCGCCGAATCCGTCTACTGGCAGGCCTATCACTTGGGACTCGCGCCGCAGCTGGACACGCCCACGCAGCTGCGCCAGCGTGCGGCGAAGCAGGTCACGACGCAGCTCGTCGCGCAGCTTCAACACGCGGCGGGATTGGATGCGGCGATGGCGGATCCAGCCAACCAAGGAACCATCAACTCGCTGCGCGTCGCCGGCGACTTCGGCTATACGCACGTGTCCTACTTCGAGCAGGGCTTCTACGTCGACGGCAAGCTAGGCCGCGACTGGGCGGACGAGTGGCTGCTTGAGGTCGCGCGGGGAGTGCTGCGGGAGCGCTAAATGTCGCGCTGACGCGATGCGTAGCCGACGGCGAGACTTGGGCATCCGAGGGATCTGCAGTACGCGGCGAGTCGTGTTGTAGGCTTTAGCCCGTGACTAATAATGCTGTACCCGCATCCGGTGACTCGCACGTGCCGGGTGTGCCGGATGAGACCAGATCGAAGAACGAGAAGAAGCAGAAGAAGCAGCTGCCGTGGCTGGTAGAGACTCTGCTCATCGTCGTCGCGGTGCTCGCGGTGGTGGGTTTGGTGCAAAACACTATCGGCCGCCAGTACGTCATTCCGTCCGCGTCCATGGAGCCGACGCTGCATGGCTGCCAGGGATGCACGGGCGACCGCATCTTCGTCGAGAAGGTCAGCTACTACGGGGATAAGCATCCGGAGCCGGGCGATGTTGTGGTCTTCAAGGGCACGGACTCGTGGAATGGCGCGTATACCTCGCCGCGCTCGGATAACCCGACCATCCACAAGATTCAGGACGCACTGTCCTACGTCTCGCTGACGCCACCGGATGAGAACACGCTGGTCAAGCGCGTCATTGCGACGGGTGGCCAGACGGTCTCGTGCCAGGCGGGCGACCCGGCCGTTATGGTCGACGGCAAGCCTATCGATCAGTCCTATATCCAGAACCCGCCCACGTACCCCGTCGATGAGTCGAACGGCTCGGAGGAGTGCGGCGGCCCGTACTTCGGTCCGATCACCGTGCCGGAGGGCAACTATTGGGTGATGGGCGATAACCGCACGAACTCGCTTGATTCGCGTTACCACATGCAAGACGAATACCAGGGCACGATCCCGGAGGAGAATATTCGCGGCAAGGTTTCCTTCATCTTCTTCCCGTTCACGCGCATTGGCGGCGTTGATGCCATCGACATCCAGGGCTGACACTCACCGCCTGCCGCGCGAACCTCAGCGCATTACGCTGGGGCAATCCGTGCGGGATGACGCCTCATGGCTGCTGAAAACCATGCTCGCCGCCTTCGTACTGTTGGCGGTGGGATCGGCGCTCATCGGACGCATCTACGTTATCCCGTCGGGGTCCATGGAACCGACGCTCCACGGGTGCCAGGGCTGCAACGGGGACCGCATCGCGGTGGAAAAAGTGAGCTACTACTTCGCAGATCCCAAGCCCGGGGATGTCGTCGTCTTCGAAGGCGAGCCCTCGTGGAACACGACGTATGAGCTGCAGCGATCGCATAACGTGTTTATTCGCGGCCTGCAGAACCTCTTCGCCGCGGCGGGCCTTATTCAGGGCGACGCGAATATCCTCGTCAAGCGCGTCATCGCGACCGAAGGCCAGACGGTCTCGTGCCAGGCGGGGGACCCCGGCATCATGGTTGATGGCCAGGCGCGCACGGAGCCGTACGTGCTTCAGCCCCCGCAGAATCCTATTTCGCCGGAGACGGGCTCGCTGGCCTGCGGCGGCGATTACTTCGGACCGGTCACAGTACCCGAGGACCACATCTGGGTCATGGGAGATAACCGCACGAACTCCGCAGATTCCCGCGCGCACTTGGGTGACGCGGAGCAAGGCACCATTCCGGTCGACAACGTGCGCGGCAAGGTTCGTGCCATCGTCATGCCGTTGAGCCGCATCGGCACCGTTGAGCATGCGCACGCTTAAACAGCAGCGCACCTACGAGGTCGCGCTCGCCCAAGCCGGCTTGGGGCCCGTCGCAGGCGTAGACGAAGCCGGCCGCGGCGCGTGCTGCGGTCCTATCACCATCGCCGCGTGTGTGCTACCCCAGCGGATTATCCCGGAGCTGGCGACGCTCACGGACTCGAAGAAGCTCACGCCCGCCGCACGCGAGAAGCTCTTTCCTATCATCAAGGCGAAGGCGCTTGCGTGGTCGGTCGTCCACATCGAGGCCTCAGACATCGACTACTGGGGCATTCAGCATGCCAACGTCTCCGGCATGCGCCGCGCCGTCGCGCGCCTCGAGGTGCGCCCGCGTTATGTGCTTACCGATGCCCTCAAGGTCCCCGGTCTGCCCGTGCCCCAGCTCCCGATGGTAGGCGGCGACGCCGCCGCGCGGTGTATCGCCGCGGCGAGCGTGCTGGCCAAGGTGAGCCGTGACCACATTATGGTGGACCTCGACGAGCGTTACCCAGGCTATGGGCTTGCGGGGCATAAGGGCTACGGGACCAAGACACACGAGGGGGCCATCGGAAAGCTGGGCGCCACGCCGGAGCACCGCATGAGCTATGCGAACGTGGCCCGAGCGCAGGCGGAATTTCTCGCGCGTGGCAACGTGGCGCGGGCGTAACGGGGCGCTAGAGTTTAAAGCCTGTAAGAACGAGGTAACTTTCTCAAGGAGCAACGATGAGCGCTGAGGAACTGGACAACTACGAGGCCGAAGTCGAGCTGTCCCTCTACCGCGAATACCGCGATGTGGTGAGCCAATTCTCTTATGTCGTGGAGACCGAGCGCCGCTTCTACCTTGCCAACGCCGTCGAGCTCATCCCGCACACCTCCGGCTCGGACGTCTACTACGAGGTCCGCATGTCTGATGCCTGGGTGTGGGACATGTACCGCTCCGCGCGTTTCGTCCGTTACGTCCGCGTCATTACGTACAAGGACGTCAATATCGAGGAGCTCGATAAACCGGACTTCATCATGCCGGATTAGGCGCGTTCGTGCCGGTGCCATTCACACCGGCATGAGACCTGTCAATGTGTTGAACAATCTCTCTGTGGATAACTCATATCGTGAACTACGTTATCCACAGAATCGGGGCCGCCCGCGAGGCGGCCCCTTGTCGTTGTGGTGTATCTGCCGCTTGGCTAGGTACGAGGCCGTAGTACTGCGGTCCGTAACTAACTAGGAGACAGACACATGCAAACGAAAACTCAGGCTCGTACGCACCTGGCCCGGCGCGGGGAAAGCTGGGCCGCCCGCTTTTATTGCGCTCGGGGCGCGACGGTGCTGGGATGCAACGTCGCTTACGCGTGCGGCGAATTAGACCTCATTGTCCGTGAGAAGGACGGCACCATCGTCTTCGTGGAGGTAAAGACGCGTTCCACGCCGGCCTTCGGCGTGGCGGAGGCTGTCACCCCGCGCAAGCTCAAGCGCATGCGCAAGGCCGCGCAGCAGTGGCTCGCCGGGGCCCGGCCGCTCACCGACGTGCGCTTTGACGTCCTCGCGCTCACCGCTCGCGGCGACGACTTTGACGTGGACTATTACGCAGGAGTCGAACATGGCGCTGGGTAAGGCTGCGACGACGGCCCTCGACGGCGTGCTCGCGCATCCGGTCCACGTCGAGGCGAATATCGGGGTGGGCCTGCCCGGCATTCAGATCGTGGGTATGGCCGATACCGGAATCAGCGAGGCGCGCTCGCGGATTCGCACCGCCGTGTCTAATAGCACGCTGCCGTGGCCAAAGACGAAGATCATCGTGTCCATGGCGCCCGCGAGCCTGCCCAAGTCCGGCGCGCACTTCGATCTGCCCATTGCACTCGCCATTCTCACCGCGGGGCTGACGGAACAGGAAGAAGAGCTAGGCGGCTTCGGGCTCTCCGGCGATATCGTGCGCCGTCTGGAGACAACGCTCTTCCTCGGGGAGCTGGGCCTCGACGGCACGGTGCGTCCCGTGCCCGGCGTTATTCCTGCGCTGCTCGCCGCGCAAAACCACGGCTTCGAGTCGCTCGTCATCCCGCCTGGCAACGCGGCGGAGGCCGCACTCGTGCCCGACATGCCCGTCTATGTTGCGCGCACGCTTGCCGATGCCTTCGGCTGGGCGTGTGGCCGTCGCCTCCTGCCTCGCGCGGGGTCGCTGGCGCAGCCCACGCGCCCCGAGGCTGGGCCGGCGCCCTGCATGAGCGATATCGCGGGACAGCATGCGGCCAAGCATGCGGCCGAGGTCGCTGCCGCCGGTGGGCACCATCTGCTCATGCTCGGCCCGCCTGGCGCGGGCAAGTCCATGATTGCTGCTCGCTTGCCGTCCATTTTGCCGCCGCTCACCACGGAGCAGTCCCTGGAAGCCACCGCCATTCACTCCATCGCGGGCTCGCCGGGACGCGTCGTGGAGGCCGCGCCCTTCGTCGCGCCGCATTCCTCCATTACCCGCGCCTCCTTGCTCGGCGGCGGCTCAGGGCGCCCGCGGCCCGGCGCGGTCTCGCTCGCGCACCATGGCGTGCTCTTCCTCGACGAGGCCTCCGAGGTCGCCGCCGGCGCCCTCGATGGCTTGCGTGCCCCACTCGAGGAAGGCGAGGTGAGGCTCGTGCGCTCGCGCCGGGAGGTCGTCTACCCGGCGCGCTTCCAACTCGTGCTTGCTGCGAACCCATGCCGTTGTGCCGCCGAGGACCCGGCGCGGTGCACGTGCACGCCGGGACAGCGGCAGGCCTACCTGTCCAACCTTTCCGGTCCGTTGCGCGACCGTCTCGACATGGTCCTGCGGCTCTCGGGCCGTTCAGCACAGCTCCACGCGGACGGGGAGGAGACCTCGGCGGCTATCGCGGACCGCGTCGCCGCCGCGCGCGAGCGTTCTCGTGCGCGTTGGCAGGCGGCCGGTCTCCAGGTCCACACCAACGCGGGCATGCCCTCCGCCCTCCTGCGTCGGCGCTTTCCCGCGGAGGACGACGCGATGGAGCTCCTGCGCGCGTACCTCGCGACGGGAGAGCTAAGCCAGCGTGGCGTGGACCGCACGCTCAAGCTCTCGTGGACGCTCGCGGATCTGGCGGGGCAGGATCGCCCGACCATCGAACACGTATCCTCCGCCCTTGATCTTCGCGGCGACGCCGTTCGCGAGGAGGTGGCGGCATGACCGAGCTTAAGTTGGATACGCCGCTGCAGGCGTGGGTCTACCTCAACCGCGTGGTGGAAGGTCCGTCGCGCACGCTGGCCGCGCTGCTTCAGGACTACACCCCGGAGCACATTGCGCACGGCATTTATCACCAGGCGGACTGGCTGGGTGCGCTGCGCGACGAGACCTCGGCGCGCCGGGACTGGCTGCGCCAGGACGAGGACATCGCGGCCGCGGAGAAAGTGGGCGCACGGCTCATCACGCCGGAGAGTCCCGAGTGGCCGGCCGCGCAGTTCAACTCCGCCTTCGGCTTCTATGCGGCGGGGCTTGCCGATGCCCCCGCGGACTTCGACAAGGCCGCCGTCGCGCCCCATTGCCTGTGGGTCCGCGGTGCTCCGGTGGGCGAGGTCGTTAGCCAGGCCGTCGCTGTCGTGGGCACGCGCGCGATTACCCGCTACGGCTTTGACGCGACGCGCCTCATGGTTTCCGGACTCGTGCCACACCAGTGGACGATTGTTTCGGGTGGTGCGATGGGTGTCGACACCGTTGCACATGAGCAGGCGCTCGAACATGGCGGTATCACCGCGGTGGTCGCCGCGTGCGGCATCGACGAGCCGTATCCCGCGCGCAACGCAAAGCTCTACGAGCGGATCGTGGACCGCGGCGGGACCATCCTCACTGAATTCGCGCCGGGCTCGAAGCCGCAGCGCCATCGGTTCTTAACCCGCAATCGTTTGGTCGCGGCACTCACATCGGGCGCGGTGTGCATCGAGGCGGCCTTTCGTTCGGGAGCGCTCAATACGCTCAACTGGACGGAGGCGCTTGGCCGTGTCGCGATGGTGGTGCCCGGACCGATTACGGGGCCAGGCTCGGTGGGATGTCACAAGCGCATCCAGGAACATCGCGCGCAGCTCGTCATGAGCCCCGACGGTGTGCGCGAACTCCTCGAGCAGGTCGGTGCCGTCGACGAGGAAGCGCAGTTGGAACTCGTCTACGCGCCCTCGAAGACGCAGCGGCTGTCCCGTAACGAGCTGCAAGTTTTCGGCTCGACGCCGGTCGACGAGACGGCGAGCGCCCAAGACATCGCACGCGAGGCGGGGCTGCGGCTGCCGCTTACCATCCATCTGCTCGTCACCTTGGAGAAGCAGGGGCTGGTCGTGCGCCGCGGCGGACAGTGGCAGCGCCTCGACGTGGACTAACCACGGGTATACTCTGGCCCCATGAGTAACACGCCGGGCGGTCAGCTTGAGCAGGCCATCGAGGATTTTGCCGAGTACCAACGTCTAGTGCTCGGCCGATCCGAGGCCACCATCCGCGGCTACCGCTCGGATCTGCGCGACCTGGCCGCGCGCGTGCCGGACTTCGCGCATTTCACGCTCGACGCCCTGCGTGCGTGGCTGGGCGATGCCGTGGCGGCGGGGAAGTCCCGTGCCACGCTCGCTCGGCGCACCGCGGCCGCGCGTGCTTTCTCCACGTGGGCGGCGCGCGAGGGCTACCTCGCCGCGGATGTCGCCGCGCGGCTCGTCACGCCTAAGGTGGGCCGCCACCTGCCCAAGGTTCTCGCCCAGGACGAGGCAGGGGAGCTTATGGGCAATGCTGTGTCTCCGGACGAGAAGCACTTCCTGCGCGACAGCGCGATGCTCGAGCTGCTCTACGCTACGGGCATGCGCGTCGCGGAGCTCACCGGGCTTAATGCGGGTGATGTCGACTTGTCACGCCGCACCGCGCGCGTGACCGGTAAAGGCAATAAGCAACGCGTCGTGCCCTTCGGACATGCCGCCGCAGACGCGATTGCCGCGTGGCTCGACGTGCGCGGCGAGTTTCCACCCGCAGCAGACGAGAACGCGCTTTTTCTCGGCACGCGCGGCAAGAGGATCGACCAGCGTCAGGTGCGCCGCGTTGTGGAGCGCGCCAGCCAGGTCACCGGGACGACGGGACTAACACCACACGGGCTGCGGCACTCGGCGGCGACACACCTGCTCGAGGGCGGCGCCGACCTCCGCGTGGTCCAGGAAGTGCTGGGACACGCCTCGCTCCAGACAACGCAGGTCTATACCCACGTCTCCGCGGCACGCCTGAAGAAGATTTACGAGCAGGCGCACCCGCGGGCTTAAGGACGCAGACCTAGACGGGCTTCAGGCGGATCGTGGGGGCATCAAGAAGCTCGAGTGGATTGAGATAAGAATCCGGGCCGTCGAGTGCGCCCCAATGCAGGCCGGGATAGCCGTCGAAGGTAGGCGCGAGCGTGCCGAGTACGTCTCCGGCGGCGACTGTCTGCCCGACCTGGACGTGGGCGTAGACGGGGGAGTAAGTGGTGCGCAGTCCGTCCGCGTGCTCGACGGAAACCGACGGGGTGCCGGCGACAACGCCTGCGAAGGCGACGGTCCCGGGGCCCGCGGCGGCAATGGGCTGGCCAACGTCTGCCGCAAGATCGACGCCGCGGTGTCCCGGCAGCCAATTGTGGTCCGGATTATCGAAGGCGCGGATAACGCGGAGTGGAACGGGTGGCGAATAGCCGCGGGCGGAGGGCTGCGCGGCGGTGGGCGATGGTGCGGCGGCGGCCGGAAGCGTAGCGCCTGTGGCGAAAGTGGTTGCAGTAATAAGGAGAGAACTAAAAATGAGGCGAGAGAGTTTCATGGTCTCCACCATGCCGGATTTTGGGGCAGAGCGCTAGGTTGTGTTGGTGGGATTTTGCAGGCAGTTCGCGTGCGCGCCGTTTTGGCAAAGCGTGGCGAAGCATATAAGCTATCCGGCAGCAGTGTGTCCTTTGGACTCATTGACTACGCGCGGCAAGAACAATGACGCAGTCAACGTGGTCCCGAATCTGTTCATGACTTGGGTGTTGACAGCTAGGACTTGCAGCCAGGGTGTGGGATAAAAGCCCGCACAACACGTATTGGAAAACCTAAAGAAAATAGAAAGCGAGCGAATCATGGCAGTTGTAACCATGCGCGAGCTCCTCGACGCCGGTGTCCACTTCGGGCACCAGACCCGTCGCTGGAATCCGAAGATGCGTCGTTTCATCTTCACTGACCGTAATGGCATCTACATCATCGACCTGCAGCAGACGCTGACTTACATTGACGAGGCTTTCGAGTTCGTCAAGGAGACCGTCGCACACGGCGGCACCATCCTGTTCGTGGGTACGAAGAAGCAGGCTCAGGAAGCCGTGGCTGAGGAAGCTACCCGCGTGGGTATGCCGTACGTCAACCACCGCTGGCTGGGCGGCATGCTCACCAACTTCCAGACCGTGTCCAAGCGTCTGAAGCGCATGAAGGAGCTTCAGGCCATGGACGCCGCTGAGGATGGCTACAAGGGCCGCACCAAGAAGGAAGTTCTCATGCTCACCCGCGAGCGCACGAAGCTGGAGCGCGTCCTGGGCGGCATCTCTGACATGTCCAAGGCTCCGTCCGCCCTGTGGATTGTTGACACCAACAAGGAGCACATCGCGGTCAAGGAAGCTCACAAGCTCAACATCCCGGTTGTTGCCATCCTTGACACCAACTGCGATCCGGACGAGGTCGACTTCCCGATTCCGGGCAACGACGACGCCATCCGCGCCACCAAGCTGCTCACCGGCATCATCTCCACCGCTGTGGAAGAGGGCAAGAAGGCTCGCGAAGAGCGCCAGCTTGCCGCTGCTAAGGAAGCCGCTGGCGACTCCGCAGAAAAGGAGCAGCGCGACGCCGCTGAGGCCGCTGCTGCATCCGACCCGGCTTCTGCCGAGTCCGCTGAGTAATACAGATTAATTTCTGTGGCTGACTTTTAAACCCCCGTTGTGCCGACTAAGGCCACGGGGGTTTGTCGTGACACGACGTGTCTCACGTGCATCGCGCGCGTGTGGAGCCGTGGCACGGTATTTCGACGGCGCGGGGGCATTTTTCTAGCCCCCTAGAGCGGCGCGCGGCGCGTGCGTCGACTACGCTGTTTCAACGAACATTGTTTGATCAACAAGGAGGATCGCCCCAACTATGGCGAACTACACTGCTGCAGACGTCAAGGCCCTGCGCGAAGCTACCGGCTCTGGCATGCTCGATTGCAAGAAGGCCCTGGAAGAGTCCAACGGCGACTACGACAAGGCTGTTGAGATCCTGCGCATCAAGGGCGCAAAGTCCGTCTCCAAGCGTGCGGACCGCGAGGCTTCTGAGGGTCTCATCGCCGTCTCCGGCAACACCATGGTCGAGATCAACTGCGAGACCGACTTCGTGGCAAAGAACGACGCCTTCAAGTCCTTCGCAGCCAAGATCGCTGAGGCCGCAGGCGAGGCTAAGGTCAACTCCGCTGAGGAGCTCAATGCTCTCGAGATCGACGGCAAGACCGTCGCCGACATTGTGACCGAAGAGTCCGCAAAGACCGGTGAGAAGCTGCAGGCTGCCCGCGCTGCCACCATCGAGGGCGACAACGTCGCCGTCTACCTCCACCAGCGTTCCGCAGACCTGCCGCCGGCAGTGGGCGTTCTCGTTGCCTACGAGGGCAACGCTGAGGCCGCACACCAGGCTGCTCTGCAGATCGCCGCGATGAAGGCTGAGTACCTCACCCGCGAAGAGGTTCCGGCTGAGGTCGTCGAGAAGGAGCGCGAAATCGCTGAGGCCACCACCCGCGAAGAGGGTAAGCCGGAGAAGGCTATCCCGAAGATCGTGGAAGGCCGCCTGGGTGGCTTCTTCAAGAACGTTGTCCTGCTCGAGCAGGCCGCACTGGAGGACCACAAGAAGACCGTCAAGCAGGTTCTTGACGAGGCTGGCACCACCATCACCGCCTTCAAGCGTTTCGAGATCGGTGCCTAAGTCTCACTCCCGCGGCAGGGTTACTGCTGCTGCGTGAGGGCGAACTTTCGCTCGAAAATCAGCCCACGCTCCGCTTCCGCGGGGACGTGGGCTTTTGCGTGCCGCCGGCGAGGCGCGGTGTTAGGTAGCGGGGCGTCCTAACAGGTAAGATGGTCGGAGAAAATTGTGCCCCTTTAAGTGGAAGGACGTCTCCAGGTGACTACCCCGGATTCCAAGCGAACTGCGTACAAGCGAGTGATGCTCAAGCTGGGTGGTGAAATGTTTGGCGGCGGCAAGGTCGGCATCGATCCGGACGTCGTCGAAAACGTCGCCCGCCAGATCGCGGACATTTCCAAGCAGGGTACCGAGGTCGCCGTGGTCATCGGTGGCGGCAACTTCTTCCGTGGCGCGGAGCTCTCCCAGCGCGGCATGGACCGTGCGCGCTCGGACTACATGGGCATGCTCGGCACCGTTATGAACTGCCTGGCCCTCCAGGACTTCCTGCAGCAGCAGGGCGTGGATTGCCGCGTGCAGACCGCCATCAACATGGCGCAGATCGCGGAGCCGTACCTGCCGCTGCGCGCTGACCGCCACCTGGAGAAGGGCCGCGTGGTTATCTTCGGCGCTGGCATGGGTATGCCGTACTTCTCCACGGACACGACCGCGGCACAGCGTGCCTTGGAGATTGGCGCCGAGGTCCTTTTCCTCGCCAAGGCCGTGGACGGTGTCTATTCGGACGACCCGCGCACCAACCCGGACGCGGAGCTCTACACGGAAATCACGCCGCGCGAGGTCATCGAGAAGGGCCTGAAGGTTGCAGACGCCACCGCGTTTAGCCTGTGCATGGACAACAACATGCCCATCCTGGTCTTCAACCTGCTCACTGAGGGCAATATCGAGCGCGCCGTCAAGGGCGAGCCTATCGGTACCCTCGTTCAGTCGAAGTAAGCCCCGCCGGGGAATATGACCCGCAAGCGGCGAAAAACCTGCTAGATTTTCTACCCAGCACCTACGACACACAGAAGGAACATTCTTCCTCATGATTGATGAGATTCAGCTCGACGCCGAAGAGCACATGACCGCCTCGGTGGAGCACACCCGCGAGCAGTTGGTGACCATCCGCACAGGCCGTGCCAACCCGGCCATGTTCAACGGTCTCGTGGCCGAGTACTACGGCGTGATGACCCCCATTACCCAGATGGCGACCATCTCGGTTCCGGAGCCACGCATGCTGCTCATCAAGCCCTACGAGCAGTCCATGATGAACGAGATCGAGAACGCTATCCGTAACTCGGACCTGGGCGTCAACCCGACCAACGACGGTCAGGTTCTGCGTGTGACCATTCCGCAGCTGACCGAGGAGCGTCGCCGTGACATGGTCAAGCTCGCCAAGTCCAAGGGCGAGGATGGCAAGGTGGCCATCCGTAACCTGCGCCGCAAGGCCATGGAGCAGCTGAAGAAGCTGCAGAAGGATGGCGACGCGGGCGAAGACGAGGTCGTCGCCGCAGAAAAGGAGATGGAGAAGATCACCGCCTCCTACATCGACCAGGTGGACAAGCTCGTCGCCGCTAAGGAAGACGAGTTGATGGAGGTCTAGACCCTCCGCACCACATGTACACAACAAGCCGTCGGACGCATTCACGCTTCGGCGGCTCGTTTCATGCCCTACCCCGCGAAAGGATGTCTGGTCGTGCCCGATACCGCCTCCCAGAATCGCCACCTGCCTAAGCCGAAGAATGGCGCCGGCCGCAACCTACCGGCAGCCATCGGCGTGGGCGTGGGGTTGGGCGCACTCGTCGTCTTTGCCGTGTGGGCGGGTCCGCTCGCGTGGTATATCGTGGTGGCGGCCGCGCTGGGATTTTCCATGTGGGAGGTCACCACGCGACTGCGTGAGCATTCCTACCAAGTGCCGCGCACGTTGCTGATCGTTTTGTGCCAGGTCATGATTTGGGCCTCGTGGGTGGCAGGGGCGTCAGGCCTCGTGGCGGTCTACGTGTTGAGCGTCCTGGCGCTCATGTTTGGCCGACTCTTCCACAACGGTCGGCACCGTCCGCCCATTAACTACCTGCGCGATATGTCCGTCGGGTTGTTCGTGCTCACGTGGATTCCACTCTTCGGCTCGTTCGCGGCGATGTTGTCGTACATCGATACGCCATTGGCCTCGGGTGCCGCGTCGATTATCGTCTTTATGCTCTGCGTCGTCGCGTCCGATACCGGTGGTTACGTCGCTGGCGTTATGTTCGGCTCGCATCCCATGGCCCCGGCTGTCTCGCCGAAGAAGTCCTGGGAGGGCTTCGTGGGCTCCATCGTCTTTGGCACGCTCACCGGCGCGCTGGCGGTGAAGCTCTTGCTCCATCACGACGCCTGGGTCGGCGCCATCATGGGCTTGCTGCTCGTCTTTTGCGCGACGCTGGGTGATCTCGTGGAATCCCAATTTAAGCGCGAGCTGGGCATCAAGGACATGTCGCATATCCTGCCCGGCCACGGCGGACTCATGGACCGCCTCGACGGCATGTTGCCGTCGGCCATGGTGACCTGGGTGGCGATGAACGCCCTCGCCACCGGCTTCGTGCCGTTGCCGTAGCCACCACGCACACAAAAGCCGCGTCCACGAGGACGCGGCTTTTCATTATGCGGTGAAGCGTTAGTGGCGCTGGGCCTGCTTGCGCACCTGGCGGCGCAGCTCGAACATGCGCCAGCCGCCCACAAGCGCCATGATGAGCGCGCCGGCGATGGCGAAGATGAGGAACGCGATGCCTGCGGGCAGCTGGCCGGACCAATTGAAGAAGTTGAGCTCGGCCGGCTGCTGATTCTGCAAGATAAAGATGATGAGCAGAATTAGCAGCAGGAAGCCCACGATGAGCGCGGCCCACGTGCTGGCAGCAAAGGACCCCTTCACCTTGGACTGCTCCTTTTGAAACTCGGCGAAGGCGACGCGGTCCTCCGCAGAGAACGAGTCCTGAGCGACAGGAACCGGAGCGGGAGCAGACGCTGGGGTGGAGTCGGGCGTAGCGGAGGGGGCATCGGCAAGCTCAGCGGAGGGGTCGGGCTGAACGTTACGGGGGTCCTTGGAAGTCATGGATACCAAGATACCGGCGCGGCGTTGACTTCATCACTTTAGGTTCCTTTTAATTAGCCGTTGAGCGCCGAGAGTGGGACAATAGCGAGCACCATGGCTGAACCTTTGAAACTGAATTTCTCCGCCCCGCGGCGTGGCTTGCCGCCGAAGCACTTTGCGGACTTTACTGTCGACGAGCGCGTTGCGAAGCTCGCCGAGCTGGGACTGCCCAAGTTCCGCGCCAAGCAGCTGGCGAAGCATTACTACCAGCACCTCACCAACGACGTTGAGAAGATGACGGATATCCCGGCCGAGAAGCGTGCGGCCGTGCAGGAAGCCCTCTTTCCGGAACTCATGACGCCCATCCGCCAGACCTCGACGGACGATGGCTCGACCACGAAGTCCCTGTGGCGCCTCCACGATGGCACGCTGCTCGAGTCCGTGCTTATGCGCTACCCGGGCCGCGCCACCCTGTGCATTTCGTCCCAGGCGGGCTGCGGCATGGCCTGCCCGTTCTGTGCCACCGGCCAGGGCGGCCTCGACCGCAACCTGTCCACCGCGGAGATCGTGGAGCAATTCCGTAACGCGTCCGCGCAGATGGAGGCCGAGGGCGGTCGCCTGTCCAACGTCGTGTTCATGGGCATGGGCGAGCCGCTGGCCAACTACAAGCGCGTGATGCACGCGGTACGCCAGATCACCGGCCAGGACGGCGAAGGCTTTGGCCTCTCCCAGCGCAACGTCACCGTGTCCACGGTGGGTCTGGCGCCGGCCATCCGCAAGTTCGCGGACGAGGGGCTGGCCTGCACCCTGGCTGTCTCGCTCCACACGCCGGATGATGAGCTGCGCGATAGCCTCGTGCCGGTGAACAACCGCTGGCCGGTCTCCGAGGTCCTCGACGCCGCGCGTTACTACGCCGACAAGTCAGGCCGCCGCGTCTCCATTGAATACGCGCTCATCCGCGATAAGAATGACCAGGGCTTCCGCGCGGACATGCTCGGCCGCAAGCTGCACCAGGCGCTGGGCTCCAAGGTCCACGTCAACGTCATTCCGCTTAACCCGACCCCGGGTTCCGAATGGGACGCAGCACCGAAGGCCCGCCAGGACGAGTTCGTCCGCCGGGTCATCGCGCAGGGCGTGCCGTGCACGGTGCGCGACACCAAGGGCGACGAGATCGCCGCGGCCTGCGGCCAGCTCGCCGCCGACGAGCGCGAGTCCGCGTAAAGCAGACCATTTTTAGTTAAGGTGTGGAGACATGACGTCTCCACACCTTTCTGCTTTAGTACCCGACCCGCGCGAGTGCGCCTTTGCGGTGCGCGACCTCGCCAAGGCCTTTGACGGCCGCCCCGCTGTCCAAGGCTTGAGCCTCGACGTCCCCCGCGGCGCCATGTACGGCGTGGTGGGGCCCAACGGCGCAGGCAAGACCACCATGCTCACCATGGCGTGCGGCTTGTTGCGCCCGGACCACGGCGCGTCCTTTATCGCGGGGCACTCCGTCTGGGAGGATCCACTGCCCGCCAAGGCCGCCGTCGGCTTGCTCATGGACGGCGCTCCCGTCTTCGACCGGCTTACCGGCGCGGAATATCTCTACTACTTGGGCGCTCTGCGCCGCCTCCCGGAGGAGGAGTCCACCCGCCGCGCCGCGCAGCTCCTCCAGGCTCTCGGGCTTTCCGATGCCGCCTCCAAGCCCATCGCCGATTACTCGGCCGGCATGACGAAGAAGATCTTGCTCGCCGGCGCACTGCTCCATTCGCCGGAGGTGCTCGTCCTGGACGAGCCGCTCGAGGCCGTTGACCCTGTCTCCGGACGCCTTATCCAACAGATGCTGCGTTCCTTTGCTGCACGCGGTGGCACCGTCGTGTTATCTTCCCACGTCATGAGCCTCGTGGAGGGACTGTGTGATCACGTGGCGATCATCGACCAAGGTAGCGTCGTCGCGTCCGGTCACGTGGACGAGGTGCGCGACGGGCGCAGCCTCACCGACGTCTTCGTGGACCTCGTGGGTGGCGGCGACTTCGACGAGGCCTCGCTCGACTGGCTGGGGGAGGGCTCGCGATGACCCGCACCCTCATCACACTTCACCGCACATTGTGGACCCGCGCGCTGCACTCCAACCCGCAGCAGTTCATCCTGGCCTTCCTCATCGGGTTTTACGGACTTCTCGGCCTGGTCTCGCTCAGCCTGGCGGGCTACATGGATTTTGCCGATGCTACCCACAGCTTTCACGTCCTCACCGTCATCAACGGTCTCGGCGTCGCCATGTATATTCTGCTGTCCGTCATGATGCCGGCGGGGGAGAAGCAGCTCACCCCTGCCGAACTGGGGACTTTCCCGCTGAGTTACCGCGAGGTACGCCCCGCGCTCGCGTGGTCCCTGTTTCTCACCACCCGCTCCATCATTGCGACCCTCTTCACTGTCATCTTCGCCGTGGGCGGCGCGGTCTTTCTCACCACGCACGGCCGTCCCCTGCTCGCGGCCGCGTTCGTAGTCTCCATGGCGTTCTCGCTCGCGCTCACAGTCTTTGCCGCAGACCTCGTGGGCGCCCTCGGCTCGGCCGCGCTGAGCAAGGACAAGGCGAACCTCGTCATGGGCCTGGGCGGCGTGGCGCTCCTCTTCATCTTCACGAACCTGCAGGGCATCCTGAACAACATCGTGCCGCTGGGCACCGTGGGCGGGGTCCTCGCCTGGACGCCGCTGTCCGCGCTCACCGGATGGGTGGCCTCGCTGGCCGACGGTGCCCTCGCCCCGGCGCTGGCGCAGCTGCTCATCGGCCTGGTGACCCTCGCCCTCCTCGCCTGGGGCTGGGACCTCACCGCGCGCCAAACCTTCGAAAGCCCCGTCCACGGCAACGCCCCGAGCGCCGCCCCACGCGCCGAGGGTGTCACGGCCCTTTCGCTCGGCGGTCTGGCCTACCGCAGCCCCGCGTGGATGGAGTACTCTCGTTCCCTGCGCTACTTCTTCCGCGACTCGCGGCTCACCATGACGCTCGTCATGCTGCCCGTCTTCCTCGCCTTCGCCTTGTACCAGCTCTGGCGCGGCGAGGAGGTCCTCGGGTACTTCTTCGTGGGCTACCTGGGTGTTCTCGGCGGCATCGTGGCCATCAACGACTGTGGTTACGACGGACCTTCCCTGTGGGTGAAGATGCTCGCCCCCGTGCGCGCCTCGGTCCTCTTCCGCGCGCGGCACTGGGCGCACCTCACAACCACCGCCGTGGTCATCGCGCTCGGCGCGGTCGTCCTTCTCCTCCTGGCACCGGACCGCGCCTTCGCCGCCTGCATAGCCGCCCTTGCCGTGGGCATGGTGCTCTCCTCCGGCAGCTTCGCCGCGCTGCTCTCCGCGTTCAACCCGTATCCCGTCTCTCCGCCCGGCACCAACCCATGGACGGATAAGTCCGGATACTCCGCCGGTGCCTTCATCGCTGCAATCGTGTGCTTCTTCTTCGGTTGGCTACCCGCCGCTCCGGGCATCATCATGGTGATCCTCGGCGCCGACTCCGGTCTCAAGTTCGCTGGCGCCGCCGTCGGACTCGTCGTCCCCGCCGCCATCTACGTCCTTGCGCTGTGGCTGGCCTCCCGCCGCGTCGACGCTCAGATGCCGGAGATCTATGCGAAGGTGCGCACGTACGTGTCGTGATAGCGCAACGGCGAATAACCTTCGGCTGAAGGTGACAATCCAGAATAGAAGTTCTTGCGATGGCCAAGGTGGACCACCACGACGCGCAATTTCTTGACTCCCCAGGACTTGACCTCAATGCACCTCATGTGCACGTCGTGGGGAGAGGGGGCGGTCACGCAGAGTACGTAGCGCGAAAACAACGAAAGCCTCCGCACCAGGCGGAGGCTTAAAGCCGTGAGAAGCAGCAGCGCTTAGTGAGCGGCGTGCTTGCCCTCGGTAACGGCGCGCAGGTGGGTTACGTGGGCCGGGTCGATGTTGAGGGCACGAAGCTCATCATCGGTCAGCTCGGCGTAGGTGTGGCCCAGGGTCTTCTGTTCGTATGCCCACTCCGGCTCGGCGTGGCCGAGCGGCTGGTTGCGGGCGGTAAGGGTTCGCACGTTGGCGAGCTTCGGCTGGAAGAGGTGGATGAGCAGCAGAAGCGCAATAACGACAGCCAAAAGAATAAGGAAGATGGTCTCCACGTGGCCCTTGTGGTTACCGAAGTTGAACATCAAGAGCATGAAGACGGAGAACCAACCGGCAATCTGGATGCCGCTGCGCGGGGTCTTGGACCAGCCGAACGCTGCAGACGGGACGTCGTCGGTGGAAACGCCGTTGTAGACCTCAGAGGTCACTTTGTGGGAAGACACTTGTTCTCCTTCGCGTGTACGTGCCTATTTGTCCCCAATAGAATAGTCCATGGCCCGCCGGAACGTGGCACTTACCCCCGAGATTTCGAGCTCCACGCGAGGAAGTAAACTACGTCACACCCGCGTGGGTGGAGGGGCGTCCCGAGCGACCTACTACAGTAGGGGCTCGTGACTCATCCCGACATTGCAGCGCAGCATGCGCCAGAGACTGCACAACGCGTCCTTATCCTCGGCTCCACAGGTTCCATTGGCACCCAGGCTTTGGAAGTCATCGCGGATAATCCCGATAAGTTTGTCGTCGTCGGCATCGCGGCTGGCGGCGGACACCCGGACCTCGTCATCGATCAGGCGAAGGCCCTCAACCTTTCGGCTAACCACGTCGCCGTCGCCAACACGCACGCCGCGGATAAGGTGAGCGCGGCTCTTGGCGGCGCGGTCCTCGAGGGGCCAGACGCCGCGGAGCGGCTCACCCGTGAGGTGGAAGCCGACACGGTCCTCAACGGACTCGTGGGCTCCATGGGGCTTGCAGCCACCCTCGCGACCATCGAGATGGGGGAGTACCTCGCCCTCGCCAACAAGGAATCCCTCGTCGCCGGCGGAAAGCTGGCCATCAACCTGGCCAAGCCGGGCCAGATTATTCCGGTGGACTCGGAGCACTCCGCCATGGCGCAGTGCCTGCGCTCCGGCGAGCGTGGCGAACTCGACAAGCTGGTGCTGACGGCATCGGGAGGCCCCTTCCGTGGCTGGACCCGCGAGCAGATGTGGGACGTCACGCCTGAGCAGGCCGCGAAGCACCCCACGTGGTCCATGGGGCAGATGAATACGCTGAACTCCGCGACGATGATCAATAAGGGCCTGGAGCTCATCGAGGCCACCCTGCTCTTCGACATCGAGCCCGAGCGCATTGACGTCACCGTCCACCCGCAGTCCATCATTCATTCCATGGCGACGTTTGTGGACGGCGCCACCATCGCGCAGGCCTCTCCGCCGTCGATGAAGCTTCCCATTTCCCACGCGCTCTACTGGCCGCGACGTGTGCCGGACGCGCAACCGCAGCTCGACTTCAGCCAGGTTTTGGACTGGCACTTTGAGCCGCTTGACGATGCCGCCTTCCCGGCCGTCCAGCTCGCCCGCGAGGCCGCACAAAACAGCTCAGGCGTGGTCTACAACGCGGCGAACGAGCAGGCCGCCGCCGCCTTCCTTGCTGGTCGCATCCACTTCCCAGAGATAGTGGACACAGTCGCGCACGTGATGGGCCAGTATTCTCAGTTGGCTGGTGTACTCTCTAGCGTCGATGACATCCTCGCCGTGGAGCGCGAGGCGCGCGCCAAGGCGGACGCGCGAATTGAACAGATCGCACGCTAGGACACTTCACCTATGGCCTATATTCTGGGCATTCTTCTCTTCGCCCTAGGCATCGGCATCACCATCGCCCTGCACGAGGCGGGCCATATGCTCACCGCCCGTTCGTTTGGCATGTGGGTACGCCGCTACTACATCGGTTTCGGCCCCAAGATATGGGCGAAGAAGAAAGGCCGCACCGAGTACGGATTCGCGGCCCTGCCCGTGGGCGGCTTTTGCGACATCGCGGGCATGACCGCCAACGACGAATTCCTCACCGACGAGGAAGAGCCGTATGCGATGTACAAGAAGCCAGCCTGGCAGCGCGTCCTCGTCATGGCCGCCGGCATCCTCGTCAACATCGTGCTGGGCTTCTCTATTCTTTTCTGCGTCGCCGTGACCACAGGCCTGCCCGACGTCCACGCGGACGTGCGTCCCAAAGTCGGCGAGGTGGTGTGCTCCGCCGACCAGATCGACGAAAGCACCTACGAAGACTGCACCGGCACCGGTCCTGCCGGCGCGGCCGGCGTTGAGCCCGGCGATATCATCGTCGCCCTCGACGGTGAGGAGCTTGCGGACTTCAACGCACTGCGCGAGGCGGTCATCGCCAAGCCGGGGGAGACCGTCACGCTCACCGTCGAACGCGACGGCCAGCCCCGCGACTTTGAAGTCCACCTCGACACCGTCAAGCGTCTCACCACGGACGGGCAGACGGTCGAGGCCGGCTCCATCGGTCTCACCAACGCGCCGCTCGATATCGTCAAGAAATACAATGCCGCCACCGCTGTCCCGGCGACCGCGGATTACTCGTGGTACCTGGCCAAGTCCACCGTCGACGCCATCATCCACATGCCGGAGAAGGTCCCCGGCATCGTCGCGTCCATCTTCGGCCACAACCGCGCCGATGATTCGCCCATGTCCGTCGTCGGTGCCTCCCGCGTGGGCGGCGAGCTCGTGGAGAATAGCCTGTGGTCCTCCTTCTTCATGATGCTGGCCTCGCTCAACTACTTCCTTGCGCTGTTTAACCTCATCCCGTTGCCGCCCTTCGACGGCGGCCACATTGCGGTGATCGCGTACGAGAAAATCCGCGACGCCCTGCGCCGCGCCCGCGGCCTGGCAGCCAAGGGTCCGGCCGACTACACGCGCCTCATGCCGGTCACCTACGTCATGGCGGCCATTCTCATGACCTTCGGCGCGCTCGTCATCATCGCGGATGTGGTGAACCCGATTCGTCTCTTTGGCTAAACGCCACGTGGTGTAGGACGTGTCACTGACTGCACCGATGGTGAAACTCAGAACCTCCAGCTCTGCCCATTTGCCATAGTCATTAGACTGTATGGATAGCGTAGAGTGGTTTGCATCTAAACCCCCGTGTACCCATCTTTTTTCCAGTAAATAGGAGAACGTATGTCAACCCCCATCGGACTCGGAATGCCGGACGGACCTGCCCCGACTTTGGCGCCGCGTCGTAAAACGCGTCAGCTCTTCGTCGGCCCCGTGGGCGTTGGCTCCGAGCACCCGATCTCGGTGCAGTCGATGACAACCACCAAGACTCATGACGTCAATGCGACCCTCCAGCAGATCGCTCAGCTCACGGCTTCCGGCTGTGATATCGTGCGCGTCGCCTGCCCGAAGACCGTGGACGCGGACGCTCTGCCTGCCATCGCGAAGAAGTCGCCCATCCCGGTCATTGCGGACATCCACTTCCAGCCGAAGTACATCTTCCAGGCTATCGACGCTGGCTGCGCTGCTATCCGCGTTAACCCGGGCAACATCAAGGAGTTCGACGGCCGCGTTAAGGAGGTCGCTAAGGCGGCTTCTGACGCTGGTATCCCGATCCGCATCGGCGTCAACGGTGGCTCCCTGGACAAGCGCCTGCTCGAAAAGTACGGCAAGGCCACCCCGGAGGCCCTCGTCGAGTCCGCCATCTGGGAGGCTGGCCTGTTCGAGGAGCACGGCTTTGGCGATCTGGCCATCTCCGTCAAGCACTCGGATCCGGTCCTCATGGTCGAGGCCTACCGCCAGCTCGCAGAGAAGACGGACTACCCGCTCCACCTCGGCGTGACCGAGGCTGGCCCGAAGTTCATGGGCACCATCAAGTCCTCCGTCGCCTTCGGCGCTCTGCTCTCGCAGGGCATCGGCGACACCATCCGCGTCTCCCTGTCCGCAGACCCGGTCGAGGAGATTAAGGTCGGTGACCAGATCCTGCAGTCGCTCAACCTGCGCCCGCGCAAGCTGGAGATCGTCTCTTGCCCGTCCTGCGGCCGCGCCCAGGTCGACGTGTACAAGCTCGCCGAGGAAGTCACCGCTGGCCTCGAGGGCATGGAGTTCCCCATCCGCGTGGCCGTCATGGGCTGCGTCGTCAACGGTCCGGGCGAGGCCCGCGACGCTGACCTTGGTGTTGCTTCTGGCAACGGCAAGGGCCAGATCTTCGTCAAGGGCGAAGTGGTCAAGACCGTACCTGAGTCCCAGATTGTGGAAACCCTCATCGAAGAAGCCATGCGCATTGCCGATGAGCAGGGCCTTGAGGCCGTCGAAGGCGCCAAGGCCGAGGTTCGCGTTACCCGCTAAACCGCGCGCCTAACCCGCGTTGTGCCGCCGTCCCAGTAGTGTTGAAAGACATGAAACGGACGGCGGCTTTTCTTTGCGTAGCGGGGATTATGGGCACCTCGCTGGCTGCGTGTACGCCCAAACCGGTCGCGGCGGATCCGGTCGCTGAGGACTTCATTGCGGCGCTTGAAAACCACGACGTCGACGCACTCAAAAGCGTCGTCGACGACCCTGACATTGCCGCGGAACAGTACGGGGAAACGTACTCCGGCCTCCAAGCCGAGGGCCTCGACGTTGAGCTCACCTCTATCGACCAACGAGACTCCGTCGCTACCGCCAACTACTCCGTGACGTGGGACCTGCCCAAGGACCGCGAACTCACCTACGACGCCAAGGCCGTACTCACCAAGGTCGATAAAACGTGGACCGTTAATTGGGAATCCACGGCGCTGCACCCCAAGCTCGGCGCCCACCAGCACCTCGAGCTGCGCCCCGTTGTCGCCGACCGAGCCTCCGTCGTGAGTTCCGACGGCGTCGAGCTTATGAGCCCGGGCGTTCAATACCGCCTTCTCGTCGACACCTCCTCCGGCGATATGCGCGCGCTCGCGGGCCAGCTCGCGCCCCTCGTCAACCAGGACGCGGGCGAGCTCGCCACGAACCTTGAAGAGGCAGGGGAGACCTACTCCGTGGGTCTCTACAACGAGGGAGACCGCAACGCCATCCAAGGCGCCAACCTTCCCGGAGTCCGCTTCAATGAAGAGCCGGCGCTCATCACCAAAGAGACGGGCTTTGCCACCGACATCATGTCCCGTGTGCGTTCCATCGTCGCGGACAAGCTGGACGGCACGAATGGCTGGCGCATCGCCGTCGTTAACGAGAACGGCGCTTCACTCAGCGACGTCGAATTCCACGACGCCACCCCGTCGCCCGCCATCCGCGTGGGTATTGATTACAACGTCCAGCGCGCCGCGGAGCAAGCCGTGGATCTCCGCGCGGACTCCGAGGCCATGCTTGTCGCCATGCGTCCCTCCACCGGCGAAATCCTCGCCGTCGCGCAGACCGATGCCGCCGATAAGAAAGGCGACCTGGCCCTGTCCGGTCAGTTCCCGCCCGGCTCCGTGTTCAAGATCATCACCGCCTCCGCTGGCGTGGACAAGCAAGGCCTCAACTCCGGCACTATCGTCCCGTGCCCCGGCACGATGGATATCTACGGCCGCACCGTCACGAACTATAACGGCTTCTCCCTGGGCAGCGTCTCGCTCGAAGAAGCCTTTGCACAGTCCTGCAACACGACCTTCGCAAACATCTCGACCGACCTCGGTGAGGGCGAACTCAAGGAGGAAGGCTCCCGCTTCGGTCTGGGCCTCGACTATGACATTCCTGGATTGACCACGATTACCGGCTCCATCCCCGAGGGAGAGACTCCACTGGAGCGCACCGAAGCCGGCTACGGCCAGGGCGCGGACCTCGTGAGCCCCTTCGGCATGGTTCTGGCTTCGTCCACCGTCGCCGCAGGCGTGCGTCCCACTCCGACCCTCATCGCGGGGCAGAAGACGACCGTCTCGGAGAACCCCGATGGCCCGTCACCCGTCGTCATCGACAACCTTCGCACCCTCATGCGCGCCACGGTCACGTCCGGTACCGCACGCGGCATGGGCGCTGGCGGCACCATCTATGGCAAGACCGGTGAGGCCGAAATCAACGGCGGTTCCCACGCGTGGTTCACCGGCTTCCGCGATGATGACATTGCCTTTGCCACCCTCGTCGTCCTCGGCGGCGGTTCCGAGACCTCCGTCGCCATCACGGACAGCTTCTTCAAGCGTCTTGACGAACTGCGCACTCAGCAGGACCCCGAGCAGGTCGCCACCGGCGGCGCCGAGTAGCTTGCCGATGCCCCTCATCGCCGCCGCCCAGCCCGACCGCCGGGGTGACAGGGTGGGGGACTACCATAGACGGCATGAGCAATCGCGCAAAACTTACCCCAGGAAAGCCCACCCCCGTTCGCACCGTCCCTGACTCTATCGAGCGTCCCGAGTACGTCTGGAAGGACTCGGTCCAAGAAAACATCGGCGAACCTTTCGTTCAGACCCCTGAGGTCATCGAGGCCATGCGCGAGTCGTCCAAGATTGCCGCCAACGCCCTCAAAGAAGCGGGCAAGGCTGTCGCCCCCGGCGTGACCACCGACGAGATCGACCGCATTGCGCACGAGTACATGTGCGACCATGGTGCTTACCCGTCGACCCTGGGCTACATGAACTTCCCGAAGTCCTGCTGTGTCTCCTTGAATGAGATCGTCTGCCACGGCATTCCGGACACGACCGTCATCGAGGACGGCGACATCGTCAACATTGACGTCACCGCCTACAAGAACGGCGTCCACGGCGACACCAACGCCACCTTCCTCGCTGGCAACGTCTCCGAAGAGCACCGGCTGCTTGTCGAACGCACCAAGGAAGCTATGATGCGCGGCATCAAGGTCGCCAAGGCTGGTCGCGAGATCAACGTCATCGGCCGCGTTATCGAGTCCTACGCACACCGCTTCGGCTACAACGTCGTTACCGACTTCACCGGCCACGGTGTGGGGCCCACGTTCCACAACGGCCTCGTTGTCCTGCATTACGACTCCATGGCCTACCGAAACGTACTGGAGCCGGGCATGACGCTGACCATCGAGCCGATGATTAACCTAGGCGGCCTGGACTACGAGATCTGGGATAACGACTGGACCGTCCAGAACAAGGACGGAAAGTTCACCGCTCAGTTCGAGCACACCCTCGTCATCCAGGAAGAGGGCGAGCCGGAAATCCTCACTCTTCCCGACGAGGACTAATCGAAACAGTCGCTCAACGAACCTCATAGCGACTCACAGAGCGAACAGAAGCGCCCGTCCCACCACTGTGCGGTGGAACGGGCGCTTCTCTGTGCCTACTGTTCATCCCTATGCCTTAAGCTCAGTCCTATTTGAGAGATGAAAAAGCGCCCCGCAGTGCGGAGCGCTTGAAGGCGTGAAGGTTCTACATTAGAACTTCAGCTGACCGTTCATTGCCTGAGCAACGTAGTCCGGGATAACGCCGTTGTACACAGCGAAGTTGTAGGTTGCGACGGCAACGGAGACAGCAGCAGCGGCAACACCGACGTAGGTGGTGTCGCGCCACAGCTGAGCCCACTGCGGGTTCTTATCGTCGTCGACGGAAGAGCCGAGCAGGTCGCGGCCGTTGGCGGGGGTGTCTTTGCCGGTAGCATCGCCAGCCTTGGAGGACAGCGAACCCTCGCCCTCGGAGGAAGCGCCCTTAGCGGCAGCAGACAGAGCGCCGGTGTTCTCGGTCTCGGCAGCGGTAGCAGCGGAAACGCCGCCGAAAGCGACGGTGGTGGCGGTTGCAAGAGCAACGGCGGCAGTGCGGAAGTTACGCATTGAAGTGAATACCTTTCAAAAAGATTTTGGTAGGGGCTGTAAGGCCGTTACTAGAACTTGATGGGGCCGAACTTGATGAAGTTCAGGGCCGGACCGACGAGGCCACCGATGACGGTGACGACGGCGGAAGCGATTCCGATGCCGTACAGAGCCTGTGCCCAAGCCGGCTGGGACGAAACGTCGGCGTCCTGGCCGAAGATTTTACGGCCATCGGCGTTCGTGTCGGCGTCCAGAGCGTCGCCGATCTTGGAGGAGCCACCCTTGTTCTCGGTCTGGTTGGAGGAGGTGGTGTTCTGGTCAGAAGGAGCCTCAGCCGCAGTGGCGATGGAAGCGCCGGAGAAAGCGACGGCGAGGGCGGTTGCGCCAGCGATGGCGGCCTTGCGAATACGCATATCAAAAATCCTTAAGAGTTGTCTGTGCGCGGCTTCCGGGGGAAGGAAACCCATGTGTGAATCTCACGAAGAGATTCTCGAGCATCTCGAGTCCGATTACGGAAATGTAACGGACGGTCGATGTTGCGCTAGCAAGTATAGAGCATTACGCACAGCAAAGGGGCATGGGGGTAACAATTCGCCTACAGGTAGATAAATATTTACTGCGTTAGCCCCATTTATCTGCCTGAATGAAATTTGGGTGAATCAAAACAAAAAGAAGACCCGCACAATGTGCGGGTCTTCATCCAGACGTCTTCGTCTAAGCGAGTGGCTTAGCGGTTGAAGATCGGGTCAAGGATGTGGTTCGGCAGGATGTGGTTGTACACAGCGAAGTTGTAGGCAGCGATCAGGGCGCCAGCAATGGTGGTGCCGATGAGGGCGTAGGTGCCGTCGCGCCAGATCTTGGACCACTGCGGGTTAGCCTCGTCATTAACCTCTTTGCCGAAGAGGTCAGTACCCTTGGCCTTTACCTTGTTGTCGGTGACAGCGCCAACCTTAGAGGACCCAGTCGGGTAGTTCTCGTCCTTGGAGGAGAGAGCATCAAAAATCTCGGAGGCGGTAGCGTCCTTGGTGACGTCCTGGTTCTCGGTGATGGTCTCGTTGTTGGCCGGCTTCTCGCCCGTCTCAGCGGAAGCGATAGCGGTGCCGCCGAAAGCGACGGTGACGGCGGTGGCAGCAGCAACGGCTGCGGTGCGGAAGTTACGCATTGTGTGTTTTACCTTTCGAAAGTGGTGTGAGCCGGTGAGCTGCGTTTAGCGGGAGAAGGGACCGAACTGAACGAAGTTAGCCAGCGGGCCGACAACCATGCCGATGAGGGTGGCAATAGCGGTGGCGATGGTGGTGCCGTACAGGACCTTGGCCCACTTCGGCTGCTCAGACAGGTCCTTGGAGGAGCCGAAGATCTTCTGGCCGTCAGCTTCCTTGTCGCCCTCGAGCTTCAGGCCGGTGTTGATCTTGGAGGAGAGGGAAGCGCCCTTTGCGGCATCCTTCTCGTCCGGGGTGGACTCACCCTTGTTGTCCGAGGTGGAGGAGCCGTTAGCGGTGGAGGACTGCTCCTGCTTCGGAGCGGCGGTGTCCTCAGCGGAAGCAACGGTGGTGCCGCCGAAAGCGACTGCGAGAGCGGTTGCGCCGGCGATGGCTGCATTGCGGATACGCATATCAAATGTCCTTAAATGTCGTACTTGCAAGGCTCCCAAATGGAAACCTAAGTGTTATTGGATTCCCAGGGGAAATCCAGAAACACGCGGTCGCCGGTATAACGGCTTGAGCCGGTGTCATTGGGGGACTCTAGCCGTCCGATTCTGAATATGCACGTCGGGTGGTGCGTTTAAGTGCATGTTAAGCAAAAATCCACCCCATAATCCTGTCAACTTCATACTAGTAACGTTCACTAAATCCCAAGGTTGGGTGGCGAATGTTACTCATGTGACTAGGTAAGAGGGGGTGGACGTGATTTATGTCACGTAACGCTAATTAGGCAAATTCGAGGCCTAAAATCGCGTTCTCGGTCACCTCGGCAAGGGCCGGATGGATCCAGTACTGGTTACGCGCGAAGTCGCGAAGATCGAGGTCATATGTCATCACAGTAATCATTTGCTGGATGAGCGTGGATGCCTGAGGGCCGAAGTAGTGCGCGCCAAGGAGTTTGCCGGTGGTGCGTTCTGCGATGAGCTTCACAATTCCGGTGTGGTCCTCCATTGCCCAGCCGTAGGCAACGTCGCCGTAGTTCTGGACCTTGACGGTGACGTCGTAGCCAGCCTCGCGAGCCTGAGCCTCGGTCATGCCTACGGTGGCGATTTGCGGGTGAGTGAAGATTGCAGACGGGACGTGCTCGTGCGGCATCGGGCGAAGGTCGTCGTGGTGCAGGAGGTTGTGCGAGATGGCACGGGTCTCAGCGTTAGCGACGTGCTTGAGCATATAAGGCGACGAGACGTCGCCCAGGGCCCACACGCCCTCGGCGGTAGTGCGTCCGTACTCGTCGACCTTGATGCGACCGTCCTCGTGCATTTCAATGCCGGCGGTGTCCACGTCCATGAGATCGCTGTTGGGGGTGCGACCGGTGGCGACGAGGATGGCGTCGGCCTCAACGGTCTCGCCGTTGTCGAGGGTGAGCTTGACGCCGTTCTCGGTTTGTTCGAGGAGAGTGCCGTTGCCGATGCGGATATCGAAGCGCTCCCGGGCGATGGCGTTGAAACGGGTGACAAGGTCTTCATCGAGGAAGCGCAAGAGCTTTTCTGAGCGGTTGACGATGGTGACCTTGGTGCCCAGGCCGTCGAAGACGTGGGCAAACTCCATCGCGATGTAGCCGCCGCCGACGATGATGAGGCTCTTTGGCTGTGTGGGCATGCGCATGACATCTTCGTTGGTGTAGAACTTCACGCCAGAGTTGCGGTAGACCGGCGGAATGGTGGGGCGAGAGCCCGCGGCGATGACGATCTGGTCGCCGGTGATGACTTCGCCGCCGACCTCGATGGTCTTCGGGCCGACGAAACGGGCGTGCTGGTCATAGACCGTGATGTTCGGGGTCTCGTCGCCGCGGCGGTAGGCTTCGCCGCCCTGCGCGATGCGGTCGATGCGGTTGGTAAAGACGCGGTCAACGATGGAGTCCCAGTCCACGCTATTGACCTGAGCATCGAGTCCGAGGCGACCTGCCTCGCGTGCAGCAAGGGCGACGTCTGCGGCATAGACATACATCTTGGTGGGGATGCAGCCGACGTTGAGGCAGGTACCGCCGAACGTGCCTTCCTCGATAATGGCGATGGAGACATCGTCGTACTCCGGGGTGGGGATGGAATTTCCCGAGCCCGTACCGATGATGATGAGGTCGTAATGCGCCGACGGAGTTGCGGGGGAGCTGGTATTCGAGGTGTTCAATGTATTCTCCTTTAATATATATAGGAATAAGTTGTGTATTTTACCTAAGCCTGCTGGCCGGATTCGCGGAAGTAACTATGTGACCGCTGAACGGCAATGGAGACTGTCGCTGCTGTTACGTGGCGTGCATATTCGCGGAAACAGCCCAGACTACATCTTTATTTCTGATTGGGTTGTGCCGGATGCGGACGTCGGCGATGGATGGCTAGTGACTGGGCGTCGGCTCGGCCGGGAGATGGGTGGCGAGCCAATCATCGACCGTGCGGAAGACTTCGGGACGGATTTCGAGGCGGGAGGCGAAAGCCTCGTGGCGTGCGCCATGGATGGGACGCAGCGTGCACTCCTTGCCGAGGGTGGGTGCCCAGTGCATGGTTTGGGTGACGTCGACGACGCAGTCGACGTAGTTGATTTCCTCCGAGTAGGGCTTGCCCAGGATGGAGCGAGTCGAGCAGATAGTGAGGTAGGGAACGCCTACGTCGACGCCGCGGTGCAGCTTTGCAAAGCCACCGAAGATGGCGCGCAGCCAGCCTACGTACTTGCGGTGACCGCCCAGCGGCTTGAGGGTGAGGTCGTAGTCCCACTCGCCATACTTGCTGGCATGCATGGAATCGCCGAAGGCTGTGAGGTTACCGCCGGGGAAGGCGAGCATCGGAAAGCGTTTGCCAGCGCGGTCGATGACAGGGGAGAGCGCCTTGACCACCGGGCGGGGCACGCTCATCATGTCGAGCCAGGGACCGTTGAGGATAAGACCAGGAACCTGCTCAGGGTGTTCGGCGTCGAGCCACAGCGCGCAAATGAGCCCACCCGTGGAGTGACCCATGGGGACGACGCGGGAGTTAGGGATGGCCGCGAGAGCGGCATCAAGATCCTGGTAATAGAGCGTGAGATCCGAAATGTAGTGCCAGGTGTGGCCCTCGCGGCGCGAGCGGCCACACTTGCGGAGGTCGACGGCATAGAAAGCGTAGCCCAGCTCCTGATAATGCTGCGCGACATGAGCATCAAAGAAATAGTCCGTCATGCCGTGGACCCAAAGGAGGGCAGGGCGCTGCGAGAAATCGGGGGTGTCACGCTTGTAGGCGACGAGGGTGGCGGAGACATCGCCTTGGCCGTCAGGGTCCGGCCCCAGCGGAAGCGTTGCCTGGGTGAAGTCGGGGCCCAGCATATCCTCGGTCCAATGAAGTTCAGTGCTCATGTGGACCAGCTTATCCATAGCCGAGTGGGGCCGCTTGAGGGTACGCCGTGAGCTGGAGAGCACGAACGGGGGTAGGGAATGGTGCGCAAAATGGGCAGTACGTGCGTTCTGCTGGGCTGATATTTGCGCGAGTGGGTAAAGGCGTAAGGTTGATAAGTAATGCGTTGAGTGCTTGCGCCGCGGATGTGACTGAGGTCTTTGGTGGGCTTGGGTAGTCGCGAGGAGACTGCCTTTACATGCGTACACCGCAGGTTGATCGGAGAGCTTAGGTCCTGCACGCGGCGCGGTATGAGCGCACAGCTTTATAAGACGTGCACGATCAAGCGAAAGTCAAAGAGGTTTAACACCGTGTCCTCCGCAAAGAAGACCGCACAGGTCACTGAAGAAGTTGATGTAGCCCTCGTCGGCGGCGGCATCATGTCCGCTACCCTCGGCGCCATGCTCCGTGAGCTAGAGCCGAGCTGGACGCAGATGGTGTTCGAGCGCCTCGACGGTCCGGCTCTGGAGTCCTCCTCTCCGTGGAACAACGCCGGTACCGGCCACTCCGCGCTCTGCGAGCTCAACTACACCCCGGAGAAGAACGGCCGCATTGACGCGACCAAGGCCTTCGGCGTCAACGAGAAGTTCCAGGTTTCCCGCCAGTTCTGGGCACACCAGCTCAACAACGGCATCCTCACGGATCCCAAGGCCTTCATCAACCAGGTTCCGCACGTGTCCTTCGCTCAGGGCTCCATTCAGGTCGATTACCTGAAGCGCCGCTACGAGCTGCTCAAGGACAACCACATGTTCCCGGGCCTGGAGTTCTCCGACGATGACGCAGTCTTCCAGGAGAAGCTGCCGCTCATGTCAAAGGGCCGCGACTTCAACTCTAAGAAGGTCGCCATCTCCTGGACCGATGCCGGTACCGACGTGAACTTCGGTGCCCTGGCGAAGCAGTTCTTTACTGCTGCCAAGGCATCCGGCACCGAAATCCGCTACGGTTCCGAGGTCATCGACATCAAGCGCGATGGTGCGAACTGGAAGGTGTACGCCAAGAACGTGCACACCGGTGATTACTCCGTCATCCGTGCGAAGTTCGTCTTCGTCGGCGCAGGCGGCTACGCCCTCGACCTGCTGCGCAAGGCAGGCGTCAAGGAAGTTGCTGGCTACGCTGGCTTCCCGGTCTCTGGTCTGTGGCTGCGCGCCAAGAACTCGGAGCTCATCTCCCAGCACCAGGCCAAGGTCTACGGCAAGGCTGCTGTGGGCGCTCCGCCGATGTCCGTGCCGCACCTCGACACCCGCGTCATCGACGGCGAGAAGGGCCTGCTGTTCGGTCCGTACGGTGGTTGGTCGCCGAAGTTCCTGAAGAAGGGCTCCTACCTCGACCTGTTCAAGTCCATCCGTCCGGACAACATCCCGTCCTACCTCGGCGTTGCCGCCCAGGAGTTTGGCCTTACCAAGTACCTCGTCTCCGAGGTCCTCAAGGACTTCGAGCAGCGCGTTGAGACCCTTAAGGAGTACGTCCCGTCCGCAGACCCGGCTGACTGGGAGACCGTCATCGCTGGCCAGCGCGTCCAGGTCATCAAGCCGGCCGCTGCACCGCGCTTCGGTTCCCTCGAGTTCGGTACGACGCTCATCAACAACCCGGAGGGCAACATCGCCGGCCTGCTCGGCGCTTCCCCGGGAGCTTCCATCGCCCCGGCCGTCATGGTCGAACTCATCGAGCGTTGCTTCGGTGAGCACATGATCCAGTGGGGCCCGAAGCTGCAGGAGATGATCCCGTCCTACGGTGAGACGCTCGCCAAGAACGTCAAGCTTTACGACGAGATGTGGGAGTACACCCAGAAGACCCTCAAGCTCGAGCAGTAAATCCTCGCGCTGGATACACGGCCCTTTTCGCTTCGGCGAGGGGGCCGTTGGTCATTTTTCTTCACCCCGCCTGGTCCCGCGAGTCGCGTCCGCAGATGCTTGAGCGCACCGGTGCGCTTCCCGATGCCGTCGTGGCCTGCGCCGGAGGCGGCTCCAACGCCATTGGCACCTTCGCCGAGTACCTGCTCGGCATGGAGGACGGCGAGCAGTATGCAGGCAACGACAATGTCCGCCTCATCGGTGTCGAGCCGGCAGGCGAGGGCCTTGACACGGACAAGCACGGCGCGCCGCTCAACAAGGGTGTGGTGGGCATCCTGCACGGATCTTGCTCGTATGCGTTGCTCAAGGACGGCGAGATCCTGCATCCGCATTCGGTGTCTGCGGGCCTGGACTACCCGGGGATCGGCCCGGAACACTCCTACCTCAAGGACACCGGCCGCGCGGCGTACCCGGCCGTCACGGACGCGGAGGCCCTCGATGCCTTCCGCATGCTCTCACGCTACGAGGGCATCATCCCGGCGCTCGAGTCCTCGCACGCGCTGGCGTATGCTCTCAAGCTCGCCCAGCAGTGCGAGGAGACCGGCGAGGAGATGAACATCTTGGTCACTCTCTCCGGTCGCGGCGATAAGGACGTGGACTACGTCCGCCGCATCCAAGGCGACTTGGCAGCCGAAGACCCGGCCACTCATCCGGTAGTCAATCTCAACATCGAGGGCGTGCTCGCGGAGATGACTGCCGAGTCCAACGCGCGCGAGGGACTCTAAACCGCGGCCGAGCTTTAACCCTCGGTCGGGGAGTGGGCCTCTCCGGTTTCCCAGAGAGCATTGATCGGCACGGCCCAGATATTGTCGCCGAACGGCAGTATTTTTGTGCCCGTGTAGAGCACAATTCCTGCGATAAATGCGTCACCTACCTTGTCCCTCACCGAACGAAGGTTGCGTACATGCTGGGCACGAACGGTGGTGGTCGTCTTCACTTCGATGGCGACGATCTGGTGGCGGCGGTTTTCCAGGATGAGGTCGACCTCTTCGCCATCGCGATGTCGGTAGTGCATGATATTGAATTTCACCGAAGACCAGGCGCGTTGTTTCGCTAATTCGGTGGCAACGAAATTCTCAACGAGGCCGCCGGTGAGCTGCCCCGCGATGTCGTATTCAAGGCTTTCCACGTCCGTGCCGGTCAGGATGCTCGCGATCGCGGTGTCGTTAAACATCACCTTCTTTCGCCCCGCCACGCGTGACGAGAGGTTGCGTCCCCAGGGATCCAGTTCGTCGATGAGATAGACATCGCGAAGCGTGTCTAAGTACGCGGGGATGCTGCGTGCCGGAACGTCGAGACTGCGACCGGCTTTGGCTGCGACAAACTCCATGGCTGGTTCCGCGGCGAGCAGTCGCAACAATCGCCCCAAACGGTCGGGGTGCTGAACTCGGCGGACCAGGCGTGCATCAAGGTTGGTCACCCTCTCGACATAGGCGTCGAGCCAGGCCTCAGCCAGGGCGGCGGGTGCATTGTGGATCTCCGGGAAGCTGCTCTGCACGACGGTAGTGAGATAGTCACGACGGCTGAGTTCCGGGAGGTCGAGCTGTGGCGACGGATTCTCCGGCAGCTTCCATGCCCATGCTGCAAAATCGTCAGTGATACCGCGTAGCTCGCCTTGGCTGAGTCCGCGCATGGGGATGGTGATGGCTCGTCCTGCGAGGCTTTCCTCGGTCCCGGACAGGCTAAAGAAGTTGGACGACCCAGTCACGACGAAGCGTCCCGGCCGACGGTCAGCGTCGACGGCCGCCTTGATGGCGAGAAAGAGCTTCGGAACGCGTTGGATCTCGTCGATGACGAGGGGCCGGTCGCTGAACTGGCGAATGAATCCGTCAGGATCAGCATCTGCGGCCTCGCGGTACGCCTCAACGTCGAGATTGGCGACGACTGCATCGGTATCTCGTACGAGCTCTTGGGCGAGGGTGCTCTTGCCCGTCTGACGTCCGCCCGAGATAACAGTCACGGGGCTAAAAGCGAGGATTTCCTTCGCCCGGGGCATGATATTGCGTTGGATGACGTAACCGCTCATGAGCTCGTATTTTAGTGCAAAATGCGATTCAAAGTGATAGTCTTCGCCGTTTTGCGACTATTCCTTCGCCGATTCGCGTAGTTGTTCTCGCCGATTCGCGGTAATAGAGGAAGAAAATCTTATGAGATGCGGGGTATCGTCGTGTAGACGTCGCCGGAGGTTCGGGGACGATACGTGCGTCTTCTGCTGGAGCCCGTTTAGGTTCCGCAGTAGGTGCGGTACATCTCCAGCTGTGCGGGGGCGCTGGGCGCCTCGAATTCGTCGTTCGGCGTGAACGGGTGCGTGACGGCATCGAGCAATCGGAGGAACTGGCTCATGTCGGTAGGCGCGTCGCGCAGCGCGGCTTCGACGGCGAGGTTGCGGGGAATAACAACCGGGACGCGTGGTCCGGTCTCCGAGGGCGCGGCGGGGGCTGCCGCGGCGTAGCGCTGCTGCCATTCTGCCAAGGCTCCGGCCGGAACATCGCGGCCGTAGCGGAGTGCGGCGAGAGTCTGCGTGAGGTCGTGACCGGGGAGCGCGGCGAGGAGATCCGTGGTGAACTCGCGGGAGGTCTCCGGTTTGAGACCGAGCGCCTGGGCGAGTTGAGCGTGGTGTTCGGTCTCGAAGGCGTTGTAGAAACCGTTGATGGTCTCCTGCGCGAAGGAGACGGCCTCGTTGGGATCGGCGTCGAAGAGCGGCAGCATGGACTCGGCGAGGCGCGCGAGGTTCCATCCGAGGATGCCGGGCTGGTGGCCGAAGCGGTAGCGGCCCTGCGTGTCGATGGAGGAGTACACCGTGTCGTGATCGAAGGTTTCGACGAAGGCGCAAGGGCCGAAGTCGATGGTCTCGCCGGTAAGCGTCGTGTTATCCGTGTTCATGACGCCGTGGAGGAAGCCGAGGCGCTGCCACGCGGCGACGGTACGGATTTGGGATGCCATGACTGATTCGTAGAGTCCCGTGTAGTCGCCTGCGGCAAGGTCGGGATAGTGGCGCTCGATAGCAACGTTGGCGAGGGCGCGCAGCGTGTCTTCACCGACCATCTGCGCGTAGTGGACCGTGCCCACACGGATATGGCTGGCGGCGACGCGCACGATGACGCCGGCGGGCTCGACCATCTGGCGTTGAATCTTGCGACCGGTGGAGAGTACCGCCAGCGGTCGGGTGGTAGGCACGCCAAGTGCGTGAAGCGCCGAGGAGACGAGGTATTCGCGCAGCATGGAACGCAGCGTGCCGCGGCCGTCCGAGCCCGGACGAGAAAACGGCGTGCGACCGGTGCCTTTGGCGTGGAGATCCCAACGGGCGCCGTCGCCGTCGACGACCTCGCCGAGAAGCAGTGCGCGGCCATCGCCCATGCGGGGATTGAACTGGCCGAATTGGTAGCCCGCGTACGCCATGGCGTAGGACTCTTCGCCGTGGCCGAGGAGAAACTCGATGCCCTCGGGCGAACGCAGCCACTCCGCGTCGAAGCCGAGCTCGGTGGCGAGTTCCTCGTTGAGCAGCACGAGACGGGCGTCGGGATGGCTTTCGCCGCGCGCGGCCGCGACGAGGTCCGGAAGTGCTCTGGCGTAGCTGTGCTCGATGGAGGGGTGCATGGTGCTCCTTAGGATTCCAGCGTGCCGCGCACGCGGATGGCGACTGCGCCGCCGACCCAGATATCGGTGCCGTCGTCATGGATGTGGACGCGGCCGGCGCGACCGAGCTGCGAGCCTTGCGCCGCGACATAGGTATTGGGCACGAGGCCGCGGCCGCGGAGGAACTGTGCGGCGCCGCCGTTGAACGAGCCGGTGACGGGGTCTTCGAATGCGGACGTGAATGCGCGAACCTCATAGGCGGTCTCGCTTCCGGGAGCTTCGAGGCCCACGACGCCGACCTTGACCCCGGGGATGGGGGACGGCTGCAGGGCGCGGACGGAGGCTGCATCGGCAAGCTGGATGAGCCGCCAGCCGGGGCCGTTGTCGACCCAGCCGGAATCGACGACGTCGGCGGGAGTGATGTTAAGGAAGCGGCACGTCTCCTCGAGCTCTTCGGGGCTCAGAGCGCCTTCGCGGCGCAGAGGCGGGGTGGCGAAGGAATAGACGCCGCCCTCCTCGCGCAGGTGGACCAAGCCCACGCCGCATTCCTGGACAAGGGCGCGGCGTGTGCCGGTGAGTTCGCTGAAGACGCGGGCGGTGCCCAGCGTGGGGTGGCCGGCGAAGTCGAACTCCTCTGTGGGAGTGAAAATGCGCACGCGGTAGTCAGCCTCTGGGTGGTGGGGCTCGAGCAGGAAGGTGGTCTCTGAAAAATTCGTCCAGTTGGCGATTTTCTGCATCTGCGCGGTGGTGAGCGAATCTGCGCCCGTGATGACGCCCAGGGGGTTACCGCTGAAAGGTGCAGTGGCGAAAACGTCGACCTCAAAATACTCGTGCTGCATGGGACACCAGTGTAGAGGCGCGATAGTCTAAACGGTATGACCCAGTCCCTCTACAGCCGCCCCGAGCCCATTCTGCGCATGGCGGACGGCACCGTCAAACAACTCAATCCCTTCTCCGGCACCGAGGTATGGACCGTGCCGGGCCGTGGAAACCGGCCTTTCTCGACGCCTGCGTCTGCCGTACACGATATTGACGCGCAGGCACACGTGGCAACGTGTGCGTTTTGTGCGGAGCGCCGGCTGGAGACGCCGCCGGAGAAATCCCGCATTCTGGCTACTGGGGAGATTCTGCGCGGTGTGTCGGCGGGGGCGCTCGATGCGACGGAGCCGCTGTTCCGGCGCGTGCCGAACCTTTTTGAGATTGTCTCCTTCGACTACTGGGAGCAGAACTACGGCTACCAGCTCGACGCGGCGACACAGGCGCGCATGGATGCCTATCTCGCAGATCCGGCGGGGCGCGAGCATGTTCTTCGCACGGTGCGGACGAAGCGCGCGGCCTCCGGACAGCCGGACGCGGACGACGAGGCGTTGCTGGCGCAGTCGCACTGTTTCTTTGGCGGCGGACACGACGTCATCGTGGGACGCAATCACTATGTGCCGGGTGCGACGACGGATGACCGGCTGGCGTCTTCGGGCACGCTTACGCCGGAAGAACACCGGTTGTTCGTGCAGTTTACGGCCGATAGTATGCGCGACCTGTATGAGCACAATCGGTATGCGTCGTATGTCGTTGCGTTCCAGAACTGGTTGGCGCCGGCGGGCGCGTCCTTTGACCACCTGCACAAGCAGCTCGTGGCCATCGATGACCGCGGCATGGCGGCAGGCCATGAGCTCGAGATTCTGCGTGCGCATCCCAACATGTACAACGAGTGGGCCGTGGACTACGCGATGCAGCACAACCTCATCATCGCTGAGAACGACCACGCCGTGCTCTTTGCCGGTTTTGGCCACCGCTATCCGACGCTGGAGATCTACTCCAAGTCCGCGACGTGTGAGCCGTGGCTGCAGTCGAGCGAGGAACGCGACGCGATGAGCGACCTCATCCATGCCGCGCACGTGGCTGTGGGGCCGCACGTCGCGTGTAACGAGGAGTGGCACCACCGTCCGCCGTCCACCGCGACGCCGGCGCCGTGGCGCGTGATGATCAAGTTGCGCGTGTCCACGCTCGCGGGCTTTGAGGGCGGCACGAAGATTTACATCAATACGATTTCCCCGTGGAATCTGCGGGACCGGATTGTGGATCCGCTCTATAAGGCGCGCGATGAGGGACGCGTGGCGCGGTCTATTCGCATTGCAACGGAATGCGAGCCGCGGCGCAACAGTCTGCGGTACAACCCGCTGCTGTAGCTCGGCATATCTTCGTTGCGCTGTGCGGCCCTCGTTGGTGCGCGGGATGAGTTTAGGTTTAAGGAAGGTGCGTTATCGGCGCAGGTTGCGTGCAAAGAAGTCAGCGACGGCGCGGCCGTAGGAGGTGTCGCCGACGTACTCGGTGAGACCTTCTTCGTTGGCGGGGACGATGAAGTGTTCCTTGCCTTCGACGGCGAAGACTTCAGGGTCCTTGCCCGCGGCGCGGGCGGCGGCGATGAGTTCCTTGGAGTGGCGCGAGGGGACTTGGACGTCGCCTTCGGCGTAGGCGAGCATGATCTTGGTGTCCGTGTGCTGGACGGCGTGCAGGGCGCTGGCGGTGGTGTACTCGCCGTAGCGGTCGCCGAGTTCTTCGGTGATTCCTTCTTCCACGGCGGTGCGCTGGCTCTCGGGGAGGCCGTAGGCAATCGCGGTATCAGCGAAAATGGAAGGAAAATTGGTATACGAACTCGTGGCGACCACGGCGGCGGGCATGGTGTCCGCGTCGAGATAGTCGAGGCTCGCGAGGGTGACGAAGCCGCCCATGGACGTGCCCCACACACCCAGCGGAAGATCCGGGTGCTCGGAGCGGAGGTAGGTGAGCCCCGCCTTGAGATCCCGGATTTCGCCGAGGCCGCCCTCCTCGTGGTCGCCCTCGGAGCCGGCGATGCCGCGCATTTCCAGCAGCAGCGCGGTGTAGCCCTGGTCCTGGAGAAACTCGCCGAACTCGTGGAGGTGCGTCACACTTGGGCCTTGGAGTCCGGAAAGGATGACAACGCCGCCCTTCGGGTCGGTGTCCGGTGCGAGCTCCCAGGCGTCGAGACCGAGCCCGTCTTCGGTAGTGATGCGGGTGTGGGCGGCCTTCAGCGCAGGGGAAGTGTAGACGTCAATGTCGTGCTGCGGGGCGAAGAGAAAGTGGCTCTTCCGGTTTTAGAGTGCATTGATTAG